>NZ_JBHVIV010000021.1:0-107514 GCF_042799475.1 Kitasatospora sp. NPDC057692
GTAACCGAACGACCGGGGGGCCACGGACACGCTAGCAAGTCCGGCGGCGACCGCGCCGGGGGGCCGCGGGTGGGTGCCGGTTGGGCCCGGGGGGCTACGCGGGGGTGGGGCTAGGCCCGGAGCGTGTGCGCCTGGCGCACACGCTCCGGGCCTCGCGCCGGTCCCGGGATCGGATCAGGCCTTGCCGACCAGCTCGCGGTGGCGGGCGGCCGACCGGGTGGCCGGCTGGATCAGCCGCAGGTGCGGCGGCATCCGGCGGATCATCGCGAGCAGCAGCACCAGGCCGGCCCGGGCCAGGTAGACCGTGGCCTTGATCGGCGAGGCGCTGGGGGTGCCGGTGGTCCGCTCGCGCATCGCGACCGGCACCTGCCGGATCACGAAGCCGCAGCGGGCGGCGCCGACCATGCTCTCGATCGTGTCGCCGAGGTACTCGACCGGGTACCACTGCGAGAAGAACTCGATCATCGGCTTGTTGCAGGCCTTGAAGCCCGAGGTGGTGTCGGTGAGCTTGGTGCGCGCCACCCGGGACAGCACCACCGAGAGCAGCTTCATCGCCCAGGCGCGCGGGCCGCGCACCTTGTAGGAGCCCTCGCCGGCGAACCGCGCGCCGATGACCAGGTCGGCCTCGTCGAGCTTGGCGATCAGCGTCGGGACGTAGGAGGGGTCGTGCTGACCGTCGGCGTCGCACTGCAGCGCGATGTCGTAGTCGTGCAGGTGCGCGTAGCGGTAGCCGAGCCGCATGGCGCCGCCGACGCCCAGGTTGTACGGGAGCTGGGCGACCTTGGAGCCGTGTGCCGCCGCGACGGCCGCGGTGTTGTCCACCGAGCCGTCGTCCACCACCAGGGTGTCCACCCCGGGCAGCTTCTGCTGGATCTCGCGCAGGATCTTGGGCAGACCCTCCGACTCGTTCCAGGCGGGAAGGATGATCAGAACCTTCTTGCCGTCGATCATGCCCTCACCTCGGGGTCATTGGTGCCGCGCGCGTCGTGGTTCGTCCCCGCGACCGGGTAGCCGGTGTGCTCGGCCAGGTGCGCCCGCATCATGGCGACGTCCTCGGCCAGGGTGCGGGTCTCCGCCTCCAGCCGGGAGGCCTCCCAGCTGAGGTGCAGCGAGACCAGCAGGACGAGCACGAAGCCCGCGAACAGGACGAGGCTGACACCGGACGCGATACCGACCCGGCGGGCGGTTGAGTCCAGGATCGTGGGGAAGAATCCGAGCGGCGCCACGACGACACCGATCGCGAGCCAGATCGCCGCGTACTTCTCCCGGAGTTGCTGCCGGCGCAGCAACTCCAGGATGTAGACGAGCACCAGCACGCCGGTGATCGAGGTAATGACGGAGAGTTGCACGACTGGGAGCGCCTTTCAGCGGCAGTGGCGTGGCCAACAAATGGTATGGACATCTTAAAAGGCGTGGCGATGCCCCGTGGCCGACGCCCCGTGTGCTAACGCGCCGCCAGAGGTGCCCGCTGCTCCGCCGCCGCGGCTGCGGGGGCGGCCATCGAACGCGCCAGCGCCCATAGCATGGCAGCAGCGCTCACTCCGGCACCAGCCAGGTAGGCCAGTTCGGCCCGGGTGGCGATGTCCCCGGGTATCAGGACGACGGCGACCAGCACCGCGGTGCCCGCCAGCCAGGAGAACAACTGGCGCTGGTGGCGGCCCAGCGAGAGCAGCGCCTGTCCGAACACGGTCGCCAGCATGAAGCAGAGGGTGCCCAGCACCAGCCAGAGGAAGTCCGTCGCGCCCAGCACGTCCTGCGCCTTGAAGAGCACCTGGACGGCCCACGGGCCGAGCAGCACCGTCGGCACACCGGCCGCCGCGCACATCGCGACCACGATCCCGCCGGTGCGCAGCAGCATCCGGCGGAACTCCGCCTGGTTGCCGGCGGCCGCCGCTCCGGAGAGCGAGGAGACCAGCGAGGCCTGGATCGCCGCGTAGGCGAACAGCGGGACGCGGGCCAGCACCACCGCGTTGGCCAGCGCCGCGATCAGCGCCTTCGACGAGGGCGAGAGCCCGCTGACGCTCACCACCACGGCGTTGACCATCAGCTGGGAGAGCAGCATCGAGGCCGTCAGCAGCCCCAGGCCCGTGGTGACGTCCCGCCAGACCGGGGCCGGGCCGCCGCGCCGGTCGGCGATCACCTTGCGCATGCCGATCAGCGAGGCCGACAGCGGGGCGACCACCAGGATCAGCGCGAACGCCGTCGGCGAGTGCACACCGAACAGCGGGATCAGCGCGGCCAGGCCGATCCGCAGCCCGCCGTCGACGGCGAGCTGCATGCCGTAGGAGCCGAAGTGGCCGAGCCCGGCCAGCGCGCCGCGCGCCACCGAGCTGATCGCCAGGCCCACCATCGCGCCGCCCAGCCCGGCGACCAGCCCGAGACTGCCGTCGAAGAACCGGTCGGCGATCGGCCGGGCCGCGACGGCGACGCCGGTCAGGACCACGGCCAGCACCGCCAGGGTGGCCAGCAGGACCCGCCGGATCGCCGGGCCCGGGCCGTCGCCGGCCACGTCCCGGGCGGCGACCAGGCGGTTCAGCTCGAGTTCGACCGGAGTGAACAGGCCGTACCCGACGGACATCACCAGGGTCCACAGGACGTTGACGCCCGCGACCTGGTCGGTGTCCAAGCTGTGCCCGGCCAGCGCCAGGAAGATGTACGACGAGGCACCGAGCACGACGGTGCCGCCGAGCACGAGCCGGACACCCGGGGGCAGCGCCCCGAGCAGCTTGGACACCGGATTGGTCATCGCAGGGCGGCCTTGGCCTTCAGCGGCTCCCACCAGGCGCGGTTGTCCCGGTACCACGCGATGGTGGCGGCGAGACCGTCCTCGAAGCGGACCTGCGGCGCGTAGCCGAGCTCCTCGCCGATCTTGCTGATGTCCAGCGAGTAGCGCAGGTCGTGGCCCTTGCGGTCGGCGACCGGCTCGACCATCGACCAGTCGGCGCCGGCGGCCTCCAGCAGCAGGCCGGTCAGCTCCTTGTTGGTGATCTCGGTGCCGCCGCCGATGTTGTAGACCTCGCCGGCCCGGCCCTTGCGCATGGCCAGCTCGATGCCGCGGCAGTGGTCGGAGACGTGCAGCCAGTCGCGGATGTTGCCGCCGGTGCCGTACAGCGGCACCTTCCTGCCGTCCAGCAGGTTGGTGGTGAACAGCGGGATGACCTTCTCCGGGAACTGGTAGTGCCCGTAGTTGTTGGAGCAGCGGGTGACCACCACGTCCATGCCGTGGGTGCGGTGGTAGGCGAGCGCCAGCAGGTCGGAACCGGCCTTGGAGGCGGAGTACGGGGAGTTCGGGGCCAGCGGCCACTCCTCGGTCCACGAGCCCTCGGAGATGGAGCCGTACACCTCGTCGGTGGACACGTGCACGAAGCGGCCGACGCCGTGCTTCTTCGCCGCGTCCAGCAGCACCTGGGTGCCCAGGACGTTGGTGACGACGAACGGACCGGCGCCCTCGATCGAGCGGTCCACGTGCGACTCGGCCGCGAAGTGGACGACCACGTCGTGGCCGGGCATGACCGCGTCGACGGCCTCCGCGTCGCAGATGTCGCCGCGGACGAAGGTGTAGCCGCTGTGGTCGGCGACGGGCGCCAGGTTGGCCTCGACACCCGAATAGGTGAGCTTGTCGAAGACGGTGATCTGATCCGTTGCGCCGGCGCCGAGCAGCTGCCGGACGAACTCTGAACCGATGAAGCCGGCACCGCCGGTCACGAGGATGCGCATAGTGCGGGCAGTCTACCCGTGCCCCGCGGGCCCCCCGTCCGGGGGCGAGCCCCCTCGCCGACCTCGCCCGACCTGGCCGCCTCCCGTGTCACATAAGCTTCGCGCCATGCGTGGAATCCTCTTGGCGGGTGGCACCGGTTCACGACTGTGGCCGCTGACCCGAGCAGTCTCGAAGCAGCTCCTCCCCGTCTTCGACAAGCCGATGATCTACTACCCGCTGTCGACCCTGGTCATGGCGGGGATCAGCGAGATCCTGATCATAACGACCCCCCAGGACCAGGAGCAGTTCCAGCGGCTGCTCGGCGACGGCTCCCAGTTCGGCCTCACGCTGGAGTACGCCGTCCAGGAGAAGCCCGAGGGCATCGCCCAGGCGTTCGTCCTGGCCGCCGACTTCATCGGCGACCAGCCCGTCGCGCTGATCCTCGGCGACAACATCTTCCACGGCAGCGGCCTCGGCACCCGCCTCTCGCAGCACACCGAGCCGGTCGGCGGCCGCGTCTTCGCGTACCCCGTCGCCGACCCGACCGCCTACGGCGTGGTCGAGTTCGACGACAAGGGCCAGGTCATCTCCATCGAGGAGAAGCCCACGCAGCCCAAGTCCCGCTACGCCGTCCCCGGCCTGTACTTCTACGACAACCGCGTGGTCAAGATCGCTGCCGGCCTGAAGCCGAGCGCCCGCGGCGAGCTGGAGATCACCGCCGTCAACGAGGAGTACCTCAAGACCGGCGAGCTGCACGTCACCATCCTCGACCGCGGCACCGCCTGGCTGGACACCGGCACCTTCGTCTCGATGGTCCAGGCCTCCGAGTTCGTCCGGGTCATCGAGGAGCGCCAGGGCTTCAAGATCGGCTGCATCGAGGAGGCCGCCTGGCGGGCCGGCCTGATCTCCGCCGCGCAGCTGCGCGAGCTGGCCGAGCCGCTGCGCAAGAGCGGCTACGGCGACTACCTGATCGCCCTGCTGGAGGAGGAAGTCAGGCAATGAGACTCCGCGAGTTGTCCGTCCCGGGGGCCTTAGAGATCACTCCTGAGCAACTCCGGGACCCGCGCGGCGCGTTCATGGAGTGGTACCGCTTCGACCTGCTGGCCGAGGCGGTCGGCCACCCGCTGCGCCTCGCGCAGGGCAACCTGTCGGTCTCGGGTCGCGGGGTCGTCCGCGGCATCCACTTCGCCGATGTCCCGCCCGGCCAGGCCAAGTACGTCAGCTGCGTGCGCGGCGCCGTGCTGGACGCGGTCGTCGACCTGCGTGTCGGCTCCCCGACCTTCGGCACGTGGGAGCTCGTCCGCCTCGACGAGGTGGAGCGCAAGTGCCTCTACGTCTGCGAGGGCCTCGGCCACGGGTTCTGCGCGCTGACCGACGGCGCCGCGCTGTCGTACATCTGCTCGGAGACCTACAACCCGGGCGGCGAGCACGGCGTCCACCCGCTCGATCCGGACCTGGGGATCGCGTGGCCGGTGGACGAGCCGCGGCTCTCCGCCAAGGACGCGGTCGCCCCCTCACTGGCCAGGGCGCTCGCCACCGGCCTGCTGCCGGACTACACGGCCTGCCAGGAGTACACCGCGAGCCTGCGCCTCTCCTGACCGCGACCGACCCCGAACCGACCCCGACCGGTGCCCGGTCCGCCCCCGCGGCGGCCCGGGCACCGCCGTACCGGGGGCGGGACAGCGGCGGGCGGACCGCCCCGGACGGCTCAGTATGATGGGCCCGCCGCAGGGTCCCCCTGTCCCGGCCCCGACTCCGACCAGCGGATGTGCCCCCCATGACGACACTGGAAATCCTGCTTCCGTACTACGGCGACGTCGCGCTGATGCAGGCCGCGGTGCGCAGCGTGCTGGCCCAGACCGACGGCGACTGGCGGCTGACCGTCGTGGACGACGGCAAGGAGCCCGGGGTCCCGGAGTGGTTCGCCCAGCTCGGCGACGACCGGGTGCGCTACTTCCGCAACGAGCAGAACCTCGGCGTCACCGGCAACTACCGCAAGTGCCTGGGCCTGGCCGAGTACGAGCACATGGTGTTCATGGGCACCGACGACATCATGCTGCCCACCTACGTGGCCAACATCCGCTCGATCCTGGAGCAGTACCCGAGGGTCGCCATGGTGCAGCCCGGCGTCGACGTCATCGACAGCGCCGGCAAGGTGAGCTCCACGCTGGCCGACGAGGCCAAGCGGCGGCTGTACGCGCCCAAGATCCAGGGCCGCCGGCTGCTGGGCGGCGAGGAGCTCGCGGTCAGCCTGCTCCGCGGCAACTGGCTGTACTTCCCGGCGATCTGCTGGCGCACCGACGCCGTGAAGACCGCCGGCTTCCGGGACAACCTGGAGATCATCCAGGACCTCGCGCTGGTCATCGACCTGCTGCAGGCCGGCGAGCACATGGTCGTCGACGACACCAAGGCGTTCCAGTACCGCCGGCACGCCGTCTCCGCCTCCACCTCCTCGGCGTTCAGCGGCTCGCGCTTCACCGAGGCCCGCCGCTACTTCCTGGACGTCGCCGACCGGCTCGACGCGCACGGCTGGCACCGCGCCGCCAAGGCCTCCCGGCTGCACCTGTCGGCCCGCATCCACGCGCTCACCCTGGTCCCGGGCGCGGTGCGCGCCGGGCAGTGGGACGGCGCCAAGACCCTGCTGCGCAACGCCACCAGCACCGCGGGCCAGCCCCGCTGAGCCTCGGCCGCCGCACCGGCCGCGCCGAGCCCGTCCCCCCGCCGAGCACCGCCATCTAGGGAGTCCCCTGCCATGACCACCCCGCACCCGGCCCCGGCCCGCTACGCCGTCCTCGGCGGCACCGGCTTCATCGGCCGACTGCTCGGCGACCGGCTCCTGGAGCAGGGCATCGAGGTCCTCAGCGTCGCCCGCAAGGCCCCCGAGGTCCCCGCCCCCGGCCGGTTCGCCGCCTTCGACCTGTCCACCGCGGACCCGGCCGAGCTCGCCGAACTGCTCGACCGCGAGCGGATCGACACCGTCGTCAACGCCGCCGGCGGCATGTGGGGCCTCACCGACGAGCAGATGCACGAGGCCAACGTCGTGCTCACCGAGCGGCTGATCGAGGCCGTCGCCGCGATGGCCGCCCCGGCCCGGCTGGTCCACCTCGGCAGCGTGCACGAGTACGGCATGGCGCCGATCGGCGTCAGCCAGCACGAGCGGGACACCCCGGCCCCGGTGATGGAGTACGGCCGGCTCAAGCTCGTCGCCACCGAGGCCGTCGTGCGCGCCGCCGAGTCCGGCCGACTGGCCGCGGTCGTGCTGCGGCTCGGCAACGTCGTCGGCGCCGGCCAGCCCGGCCACAGCCTGCTCGGCGTGATGGCCGCCAAGCTCGACGCCGCCCGCCTGGCCGGCGCCACCGCCGAGCTGTCGCTCCAGCCGCTCTCCGCCCAGCGCGACTTCGTCGACCTCGTCGACACCCTGGACGCCGTGCAGCTCGCCGCCGAGGGCCTGGCCGCCGGCCGCCGCGTCCCGGCGGTGCTCAACATCGGCAGCGGCTCGGCCGCCGCCGCCCGGCAGCTGGTCGACCTGCTGATCGAGGAGAGCGGCGTGCCGACCGCGGTCACCGAGGTCCCCGCCCCGGAGGGCACCGGCCCGGAGACCGAGTGGCAGCAGATGGACGTCCTCGCCGCCCGCGACCACCTGGGCTGGGTGCCCAAGCGCTCGCTGCGCCAGTCCGTCCGCGCCCTGTGGCAGGCGCAGACCGCCTGACACCGGGCTCCGCGCGCGACGGGGGCGGGCCGCACGGCCCGCCCCCTCCCGTTCCCTCCACCCCCTCCGTCGGGAAGCCATGAGCACGCGCCCCCAGCGCCACCCTCTGCTCCGCCCGCGCGGCACCCTCGCGCAGCTCACCACCGGTCGGGCCAACGGCTTCGGCGCACTGCGGCTGCTGCTGGCCGCCGCCGTGATCGTCTCGCACGTCTGGCCGGTCGGCTGGGGCCCGCTGGACCCGCTGTGGGACTGGAGCGGCGGGACCACGGACCTCGGCAAGACCGCCGTCCTCGGCTTCTTCGCGCTCTCCGGGTTCATGATCACCGGCAGCGCGGCCAGACTCCCGGCGCTGCGCTACGCCTGGCACCGCGCCCTGCGCATCCTGCCCGGCCTGTTCGTCTCGCTGGTGTTCTGCGCGGTCGTGCTCACCCCGCCGCTCTACCTCCGGCAGCACGGCACCCTGGCCGGCTTCTGGAGCCGCCCCGACGGCCCGGCCGGCTACGTCACCAGCCTCGGCAGCGGCTCCCCCACCGCCGGCTGGGACGTCTCCGGGGTGCTCGCCGAAGGCGTGCGCCTCGGCACCAACTTCGACCGCAGCTTCAACGGCGCCCTCTGGTCGCTCAAGTACGAGGTGCTCTGCTACCTCGTCGTCGGCCTGCTCGCCGCCCTCGGCGTGCTGCGCCGCCACCGCCGCCTCGTGCCGGCCGCGGCGGCCGGGCTCTGGCTGCTCACCGCCTCCCGCCTGCTCGACCCGCCCTCCCCCGCCGACCCGCTGGGCGGCCCCTCGATCACCGTGCCCGGCCTCGGCCTGCTCAGCGGCCACCTGCTGCTCCGCCTCGGCCTGGTGTTCCTGCTCGGCTCGGCGGCGCGGCTGTGGGCCGACCGGGTGCCGCTGTACGACGGGCTGGCACTGGCCGCGGCGGTCGTCCTGCCGGTGACCGTCCGCTGGGGCGGCTACCCCGAGTTCGGCCACCCGGCGCTGGTCTACCTGCTGCTCTGGGCGGCCGCCCGGATGCCGGACCGGTTGCGGCGCGTCGGCCGGCGCGCCGACTACTCGTACGGGCTCTACATCTACGGCTTCCCGGTCGAGCAGGCGCTCGCCCTGCTCGGCGCCGCGCGCCTCGGCAAGGCCGGCTTCCTGGTCTGCGCGCTGGCCGCCGCCGCGGTGCTGGCGGCGTTCTCCTGGCACTGCGTGGAGCGGCCGGCGCTGCGGCTGCGGGACCGCGCCCTGCCGTGGGCGCGGTCCCGCGCGGCGTCCGCCGAAGGGGCCTGAGCACCCCGGGCCCGAGGTGCTCAGTCCTTGAAGACCCAGACCTTCAGCAGCAGGAAGCGCACCACCGTGGCCAGGCCGTTGGCCACGATCAGCCCACCGACCTCGACCGCCTTGGAGGCGTCCGGCACGGCCCGGTCCAGCAGGGCCAGCATCCCGGCGCTCAGCCCCAGGCCGATCAGGAACGCCACCGCGCCCTGCAGTTGGTGCTTGACGGCGCCGTCGCTGCCGGTGATGCCGAAGGTGAAGCGCCGGTTGGCGGCGGTGTTGGCGACCGCGCTCACCGCGAGCGCGATCAGGTTCGCCGCCTGCGCGTCGACGAGCCACCGCGCGGCCACGTACAGGACCAGGTAGAACAGCGTGCTCAGCACGCCGATCACCGCGAAGGACGGGAGCTGGCGCTTGACCGTGCCGGCCGGCGGCGCCGCCGGCCGCTGGTCCGGCGTGGCCGCGGGAGGCTTTTCGGTGGAGACCATCTGGATGCCCAATGCTTCGGAGTCGGTCAGGAGAGCTCGTACACGGCCATCCGGCCGTTGTCGAAGACCCGCGTGCTGAGGGTCTTCAGGGCCGGCGACTCCGGCCCGGTCCTGCGGTTCACCACGACGTAGCGGACGCGGTGCTCGGCGCGCAGCCGGCCGAGGACGTCGGCGGTCGGCCGGTAGACGGCGTCGTCGTTCAGCGCGAGCAGCCGCTGGTCCCAGAAGCCGCCGGACCGCTCGGACAGCAGCCGCGGCGAGTAGGCCCAGCCCTCCACCAGCACCGAGCGCTCCGAGTAGGCGCTCAGGTAGAACGACAGCGCGTTGGTGCACGCCGCCCCGGGGTGGGCGTAGTCGGTGTCCGAGCGGCAGTGGGTGTTGGTGGCGAGCACGTCCTCGGGCGCGCTGTGCGCGCGCACCCAGCGCGCGGCCTGCACCTGGCTGGCGGGCAGCGGCCAGGCGCCGTCCCAGGGCCGCTCCCCCGCCTGCCGCACGTCGAGCAGCAGCGCGGGCGCGCCCGCCGCCAGCGCCGCGGTGAGCAGGACCAGGCCGCCGCGGCGGCGCAGGGCGGGCAGCGCCCGGCCCGCGGCCCGCCACAGCAGGCCGCACAGCGCCGCGATGCCCGCGAGCGCCGCGGCCGCGGCCAGCGCCGGCACCAGCGCGGCGTAGGACGCGGTGCCCCCGGCGTCGCCGACCGTCCGCAGGGCGAAGGCCGCCCAGTCCTCGGCGTGGCGGTGGATGCCGTAGGTGAGCAGCAGGACGAAGGCGAGCGTGCCGACGGCCAGCGCGGCCTTGCCCCGGGCCGGCAGCGCGGCGCGCTCGAAGACCTCGGTGTAGCCCCAGGCGGACAGCAGGACGCCGAAGGAGAGCCCGGCGAGCGTGAAGTAGCTGGAGTTGAAGCCGTTGACCGCCAGGTAGGCCGCCGGCCCGGCGACGGCCCCGCCGAGCAGGAACCACTGGGCCGGCTCCAGCCGGAGCCGGCGGCGCCGGAACAGCGGGACCATCCCCGCCATCCGGAGCTGGTGGTTGAGCAGGAACGCGACCAGGGTGACGGCGACCACCGCGCTCCGCGCCGCCGCGGTCCGGCTCTGCTGCGGATCGGCCCAGTACTTGGCGATGTTGCCGAAGGGCACCACTTCGAGGCCGTAGCTCCGGAACCGGAACACCGCGGCGGTGGCGAAGAGCTGGGCCGCGGCGACGATCGCGCCGAGCCCGACGACGGTCCACGGGACGCGCCGGGTGCCGATCAGCACCATCAGGCCCGCGAACGCCAGGCCGGCCAGGGTCACCGGCAGTGAACTCGCCTTGGCCGCGCTGGAGGCCAGCGCGAACAGGGCAGTCAGGACGAGGGCGCCCCGGCCGAGGGCGGGGACGCCGCCGTCCTCCCGGCCGCCGCGGCCGCGCAGCGCGTCGCCGACCACGCCCACCAGCGCCATCAGCAGCGGCTGACTGTAGGTCAGCGACAGGCTCGCCCACATCATCAGCGGCACGGCCGGGGCCCCGAAGGTCCAGCTCGGCGAGTCGTTCGGGTATCCGGCGCCGAACTCGCCCACCGCGAAGATCAGCAGGGCCGCGACCGGGCCGGCCCACGGCCGGCCGGTCAGCCGGTGGGCCACCGCGGTGGTGACCACCATGGCGAGCGCGGCCAGCGCGGGCACCATCAGCCGCATCTGGATCACCGTCAGGTCGATGCCCCCGACCAGGTCGCCCATGGCCATGTGGGCGAAGGTGAACCAGTGGTAGTGCAGCGGCTCCCCGGCGGCCTGCGGGAAGGTCGGCGGCATGTGGTGCTTGGCGTTGCCGGCCAGCGAGAGCAGGTACGGCAGGTCGATGTACTGCCGGGTGGTCTCGGTGTCCGGCAGCACCGGGTTCCGGCTCAGGAAGACCGCGTAGAGGTAGCCGCCGGTCAGCGCGACCGTGCCGGCGACCGACCAGGACCAGCCGGCCGGCATCCGGCGGTAGCCGCGCGGGAGCCAGTGCCGCCGCAGCCCCGGCACCGCGAGGAACGGGACCACCACGGCCAGCGGCCAGGCGGCGGCCGCCGACTGCAGGCCGAGGCCGACCAGCACGGCCCAGGCGAGCAGTTCCAGGGCCAGCCCGACCACCGCGCCGAGGGCGAGGTCCTCCAGCAGCGTGTGCGGCCGGCGCCGGAGCGCCCGGAAGACCAGCGTGCCGGGCAGCAGGACGGCCCAGAGCAGGTAGCCGGTGTAGCGGGCGATGTCGCCGGGCGGGGTGTCGGCGGCCGACAGCAGGGCGACCAGCAGGGCGTACGCCGCGGCCGCGGGCAGGAACCCGGGCAGCCGGGTGCCCGCCCCGTACCGGGCTCCGGCCCCCGACACGGGGCTCGCACCGGACCGCACCGGCGCGGCGGCCCGCGCGCCCGGCGCGGATACGGTGCCGTCAGTCGTGCCCATCGTCCACTTCTCCTGCGCCACTGCGCCACTGCGTCGCCCGGCGGGGCGCCGGGGCCCGGCCGGGGCCGGGATCACATCGCGTAGGCGGAGACCTTCCGCGTCCCCTCGTCGGTTTCCTCGGCCGAGTCGTAGCCGACGAAGTACGCCGGGCGGGCCTGGGCCGCCGAGTAGATCCGGCCGACGTACTCGCCGAGCAGGCCGATGCAGATCAGCTGGACGGCTCCCAGGAACAGCATCCCGACGAAGAGCGAGGACCAGCCCGGCACGGTCTCGCCGCGCACGTACTCGACCGCAGTGTAGATGCCGAGCGCGACGCAGAGCACGAAGCTCAGCATGCCGAGCCAGGTGGCGAGCCGCAGCGGGGCGGCGGAGAAGTTGGTGATGCTGTCGAGGGCGAGCCGGACCATCTTGGAGAGCGGGTAGTGGGTCGACCCCGCGACCCGCTCCTCGCGCACGTAGACGACCTCGCCGCTGGGGAAGCCCAGCCACGGCACCAGCAGGCGGTAGACCGGCTGGTGCTCGGGCATCGCCTTGAGGGCGTTCACCGCGGCGCGGCTGAGCAGGCGGAAGTCGCCGGCCTGGTTCGGCATCTTCTTGCCGACCAGCTTGCGCATCAGCCAGTAGTAGGCGCCGGCGGTGCGGCGCTTGAAGGCGGTGTCGGTGCCGCGGTCGCCGCGCACGCCGTAGACGACGTCGAGGTTCCCCTCGCGCGCGAGCGAGAGCATCTCGGGGATCTTCTCCGGCGGGTCCTGCAGGTCGGCGTCGATCGACACCACGTAGTCGCCGAAGGCCCGGTGGATGCCGGCGGTCAGCGCGGCCTGGTGCCCGGAGTTGCGGGCGAAGCGGACGATCCGGAACTGCGGCCAGTCCTGGCGCACCTTCTGCATGATCGCCGGGGTGGCGTCGGTGCTGCCGTCGTCGACGCCGACGACCTCGTAGTCGATCCCCAACCCGTCCAGGATCGGCCGCAGCCGCTCGACGGTGAGTGGCAGGGCCTCCTGCTCGTTGTAGATCGGCATGACGACCGACAACAGCGGCGCCGGCCCCTCGGCCGCCTTTCCCGCGTCGTGGGCTGCTGCGTTGAACATCAGGTGTCGCCTCGTCCCTTGGGTCTCGAAAGCGATCGATCGGACATCGGCAGCCCGCGCCCGGGTCCCGGCCGATCGAGACGGCGAGTGGGAGATGATGTGAGCCGTCTGTGCCGTCCGGGTGATCGCGGCCAGGCTAACAGCAGGTTTTCAGCGCCGCATGAATGCTTCTTGAGCATCGTCCTCATCCTGCCCCGCTCCCTCAGGACCGCAGCGCCGCCGGCTCGTCCGAGGCCCTGCGGAGGGTCGCCATCGAACGGTCCAGCGCGTTCTTGAGGAGTGCGGACACCGGCCGCTCGACCACCCGGTGGACCGTCCAGGCCGTCAGCAGCATCAGGACGAGCGCGGTCCCGAGCGCCGCCGCGACCCCGACCCGGTGCAGCCGCAGGACGTGGATCACCGTCCAGCCGACCTCCTGGTGGATCAGGTACAGCGGATAGGTGAGCGCCCCCGCCACGGTCAGCCCCTTCCACCGGACCCGGTCGAACAGCCCGAGCGCGGCGCCGAGCACCAGGGCGAAGGCGGCGGTCACCCCGGCGGCCATGGCGTACCAGGACAGCCCGTGGCCGAGGACCTCGACGTAGACCTCCCGCAGGTGGCGCAGGCGGGAGAGCGCGAGGATCCAGGAGAGGCCGACGATCCCCCACAGCAGCGGGTCGCGGCCGAAGCGGTGCATCAGGAACATCCCGACGCCGGCGATGAAGAACGGCGCCTCGTCGGGCATGGCGAAGGTGGACAGCAGCGGGATCCCGCCCTGCGGCGCGAGGACGGCCAGGATCGTCCAGATCCCGCAGAACGCCACCACCCTGCGGTACGTGAGGCCGGTCGCCACCACCAGGGCGAACAGCAGGTAGAACCGCGTCTCGACCCAGAGCGTCCAGTAGACGCCGTCCACGTGCCTCATGCCGAGCGGCTCCTGAAGCATGGTCAGGTTGGCGACGACGGTGTCGACGTGCAGACCCCTCGCCGCGAAGGTCCGGGCGTACTCCCCGAACGCGAGCAGCACGGAGCCGGTGAGCAGGACGGCCACCCAGTACCCCGGGTAGAGGCGGACCACCCGGGAGACGAAGAACTCACCGGGCCGCTTGCCCCAGCAGCTCATGCAGATCACGAACCCGCTGATGACGAAGAAGAGTTCGACGCCCAGCCAGCCGTAGGCGGCCACCTGGTTCAGCCGGGGCAGCGCCTCCCGGGGCGTCACCCCCTCCCACACCCCGGAGACGTCCACGTACGCCGCCCAGTGGAAGCAGACCACACTCAGCGCCGCCAGCAGCCGCATCCCGTCGAGGGCGTACAGCCGCGGCCGCCGGGCCGGTCCGCCCTCGCCCGCCCCGTCCGCGCGGGCGGCGGAACGGCGCCGGAACAGCGAGGGCTTCGTCAGGAGTGGAGGAGAGGCCATTCCGGAGCGCTTTCGGCGAGTGGGGCTCGGAGAAGCCCGGTCGGCCCGGTTCGGGGCGGGCCGCGGGGTCGCTCAGTTTATCCGGAACGCGCGCGCCCGAGGAGCCTCCGTTCACCCGGAGCGACCAGTCGTTCACCGGGGCGGGGCGGGAACGCCGAAGGGCCCCGCACACCCAGGGTGTGCGGGGCCCTTCGGATCGCCTGTGCGGTCCAGGCAGGTCAGAACATCAATTACTTGATGATCTTGGTGACCTGGCCGGCGCCGACGGTGCGGCCACCCTCACGGATGGCGAACTTCAGGCCCTCCTCCATGGCGATCGGCTGGATCAGCGCGACCGTCATGCCGGTGTTGTCGCCCGGCATGACCATCTCGGTGCCCTCGGGGAGGGTCACGACGCCGGTCACGTCCGTGGTACGGAAGTAGAACTGCGGGCGGTAGTTGTTGAAGAACGGGGTGTGACGGCCACCCTCGTCCTTCGACAGGATGTAGGCCTGGGCCTCGAAGTCGGTGTGCGGGGTGACCGAACCCGGCTTGATGATGACCTGGCCGCGCTCGACGTCCTCGCGCTTGATGCCACGGAGCAGCAGACCGACGTTCTCACCGGCCTGGCCCTCGTCGAGCAGCTTGCGGAACATCTCGATGCCGGTGACCGTGGTGGTGGTCTTCTCGGTCTTGATGCCGATGATGTCGACGGTCTCGTTGACCTTGAGGATACCGCGCTCGATACGACCGGTGACGACGGTGCCACGACCGGTGATCGTGAAGACGTCCTCGATCGGCATCAGGAACGGCTGGTCCACGGCGCGGGCCGGGGTGGGGATGTTCTCGTCGACCGCGTGCATGAGGCCGAGGAGCTTCTCGCCCCACTCCTTGTCGCCCTCGAGGGCCTTCAGGGCGGAGACGCGGACGACCGGCAGGTCGTCGCCCGGGAACTCGTACTCGGAGAGCAGCTCACGGACCTCGAGCTCGACGAGCTCCAGGATCTCCTCGTCGTCCACCATGTCGGCCTTGTTCAGGGCGACAACGATGTACGGAACGCCGACCTGGCGGGCCAGGAGGACGTGCTCCTTGGTCTGCGGCATCGGGCCGTCGGTGGCGGCGACCACCAGGATGGCGCCGTCCATCTGGGCGGCACCGGTGATCATGTTCTTGATGTAGTCCGCGTGACCCGGGCAGTCGACGTGGGCGTAGTGGCGCGCCTCGGTCTGGTACTCGACGTGCGCGATGGAGATGGTGATACCGCGCTGCCGCTCCTCCGGCGCCTTGTCGATCTGGTCGAACGGCGTGAAGGGGTTGATCTCCGGGTACGCGTCGTGCAGCACCTTGGTGATGGCCGCGGTCAGCGTGGTCTTACCGTGGTCGATGTGACCGATGGTGCCGATGTTGACGTGGGGCTTCGTCCGCTCGAACTTCGCCTTCGCCACTGAGTCCTCCTGAGGACAGTTCTGTACGCCGTGGTGACGTCAGTTGGTCTTTGATCGGTTGTGGTGCGGGTTGTCCGGAGGACATCCCGTGCCGTCCCGCTGGTGGGGGGGCCGGAGGCCCCGGGAGGATCCGAACCGGATCCTCCCGGGTTGCCTCCTAATAGCCTAAGGGGTGGTTATCGTCCCGAAAGTCGGGACGTCACTCGCCCTTGGCCTTCGCGATGATGTCGTCCGCGACGTTCCGGGGAACCTCGGCGTACGAGTCGAACTGCATCGAGTAGCTCGCGCGACCGGAGGTCTTGCTGCGCAGGTCACCGACGTAGCCGAACATCTCGGAGAGGGGCACCAGCGCCGTGACGACGCGGGCACCGTGACGCTCGTCCATGGACCGGATCTGGCCACGGCGAGAGTTGATGTCGCCGATCACGTCGCCCATGTAGTCCTCGGGCGTGGTGACCTCGACGGCCATCATCGGCTCCAGGAGGACCGGCTTGGCCTTCCTGGCGCCTTCCTTGAAGGCCATCGAGCCGGCGATCTTGAACGCGAGCTCGGAGGAGTCGACGTCGTGCGCGGCACCGTCGAGCAGCTTCACGCGGACACCCTGCAGCGGGTAGCCGGCGAGGATGCCGAACTCCATGGCCTCCTGGCAGCCGGCGTCGACCGACGGGATGTACTCGCGCGGCACGCGGCCACCGGTGACCAGGTTGACGAACTCGTAGCCCTCGGCCTGCTCGAGCGGCTCGATCGCGATCTGCACCTTGGCGAACTGACCGGAACCACCGGTCTGCTTCTTGTGGGTGTAGTCGATGCGCTCGACGGCCTGACGGATCGTCTCGCGGTACGCGACCTGCGGCTTGCCGACGTTGGCCTCGACCTTGAACTCACGGCGCATACGGTCGACGAGCACCTCGAGGTGCAGCTCGCCCATACCCGCGATGATGGTCTGGCCGGTCTCCTCGTCCGTGTTGACCTGGAAGGACGGGTCCTCCTCGGCGAGACGCTGGATGGCGACACCCAGCTTCTCCTGGTCACCCTTGGACTTGGGCTCGATCGCGACGCGGATGACCGGGGCCGGGAAGTCCATGGACTCCAGGATGACCGGGTTCTTCTCGTCGGACAGCGTCTCACCGGTGGTGGTCTGCTTCAGGCCCATGACGGCGATGATGTCGCCGGCGCCCACCGACTCGATCTCCTCACGCTTGTTCGCGTGCATGCGGTAGATCTTGCCGATGCGCTCCTTCTTGCCCTTGACGGCGTTCAGCACCGAGGTGCCGGACTCCAGGCGGCCCGAGTAGACCCGGACGAAGGTGAGCTTGCCGAGGTGCGGGTCCGACATGATCTTGAACGCGAGCGCGGCGAGCGGCTCGTCGTCCGAGGCCTTGCGGGAGATCTTGACGGTGTCGTCGCCCGGCTTGGTGCCCTCGATGGACTCGATGTCCAGCGGGGACGGCAGGTACTTGACGACGGCGTCGAGCAGGGGCTGGACGCCCTTGTTCTTGAACGCGGTGCCGCAGAAGATCGGGGTGAAGTCCGAGTTCAGCGTGCCCTTGCGGATCGCGGTCTGCAGCAGCTCGACCGGGATGTCCTCGCCCTCCAGGGCGAGCTCCATGATCTCGTCGCTGACGTTCGACACGGTGTCGATCAGGGCCTCGCGGTACTCGTCCGCCTGCTCCTGCAGCTCGGCCGGGATGTCGACGATGTCGTACATCTCGCCCTTGGCGGCCTCGGCCGACCAGACCAGCGCCTTCATGCGGACCAGGTCGACAACGCCCTGGAAGTCCGACTCGGCACCGATCGGCAGCTGCATGACCAGCGGGGTCGCGCCGAGGCGGTCCACGATGGTCTGGACGCAGAAGAAGAAGTTGGCGCCCGTGCGGTCCAGCTTGTTGATGAAGCAGATGCGCGGAACGCCGTAGCGGTCAGCCTGCCGCCACACGGTCTCGGACTGGGGCTCCACACCGGCGACACCGTCGAACACCGTCACGGCACCGTCGAGGACGCGCAGCGAGCGCTCCACCTCGACGGTGAAGTCGACGTGACCCGGGGTGTCGATGATGTTGATCGTGTGGTCGGCATCGTCGACGGTCCAGTGACAGGTCGTCGCGGCCGACGTGATCGTGATGCCGCGCTCCTGCTCCTGCTCCATCCAGTCCATGGTGGCAGCGCCATCGTGGACCTCACCGATCTTGTACGACACACCGGTGTAGAACAGGATCCGCTCGGTGGTGGTGGTCTTGCCCGCGTCGATGTGCGCCATGATCCCGATGTTGCGGACCTTGGCGAGGTCAAGGGAGGTTGCAGCCATGGTGGCTCGTTCTCTCTCTGTCTAGTGACGGGGTACGGACTACCAGCGGTAGTGCGCGAAGGCCTTGTTGGACTCGGCCATCTTGTGGGTGTCCTCGCGACGCTTCACGGAAGCGCCCAGGCCGTTGCTGGCGTCGAGGATCTCGTTCATCAGGCGCTCGGTCATGGTCTTCTCGCGACGGGCACGCGAGTAGCCGACCATCCAGCGCAGCGCCAGGGTGCTGGCGCGGCCCGGACGGACCTCGACCGGAACCTGGTAGGTCGCGCCACCGACACGGCGGGACTTGACCTCGAGGGCCGGCTTGACGTTCTCCAGCGCGCGCTTCAGCGTCACGACCGGGTCCGAGCCGGTCTTCTCACGGACGCCCTCGAGGGCGCCGTAGACGATCCGCTCGGCGGTGGAGCGCTTGCCGTGCAGCAGGATCTTGTTGACCAGCTGGGTGACGACCGGGGAGCCGTAGACCGGGTCGATGATGACCGGGCGCTTCGGGGCGGGGCCCTTACGAGGCATTCTTACTTCTCCTTCTTGGCGCCGTAGCGGCTGCGGGCCTGCTTGCGGTTCTTGACACCCTGGGTGTCGAGCGAACCGCGGATGATCTTGTAGCGGACACCAGGAAGGTCCTTCACACGACCACCGCGAACCAGCACGATGGAGTGCTCCTGCAGGTTGTGGCCCTCGCCCGGAATGTAAGCGGTGACCTCGATCCCGCTGGTGAGGCGCACACGGGCGACCTTACGAAGCGCCGAGTTCGGCTTCTTCGGGGTGGTCGTGTACACACGCGTGCAGACCCCACGGCGCTGCGGGGAGCCCTTCAGCGCGGGAGTCTTGTTCTTCTCGACCTTGTCCTGCCGGCCCTTTCGGACCAGCTGCTGGATCGTAGGCACCGTTTCTCCGTTTTCTGTGTGCCAAGGCTTGGTGGAACTAACCTGCGGTGATTCCCTCGCACACGGCCCCGTGGTCGACCCACGCGGTCGGGTGTGTTGGGTTTTTTCCGGCACGGAATCCCGTGGGCTGATGTACAGCGACGGCGCTCTACGCGCGGCGCGCTGGGAGGCGCTCCGGCTCGGCGCGGCGACCGGTGTGCATGCACGCACAAGGACCCGGGGACACCCCAGGCACAAGGTCAGAGCGTACCTAGCGCATCGGGCGCGGTCAAAACAAATGCAACGCCGCAGGTGGGGGCCGTCGGCCGGGTGTCGCCCGGGTGTCCCGCGCGCGGCCGCCCGGTGTCGGACCGCCCTCCTACCGCCCTACCACACCGGGGAGGCCGCCGCCACCCGGGGGACGGCCCGCCCGCGGGCGGCCGGCGGTCAGCCGAACATGACCGCCACGGTGAGGATCAGCGCCCAGAAGGCGATCGACAGCCAGCCGAAGACGATCCCGGTGACGGCCATGCCGTCGCCGTCCTCGTTGCGCTCCGCCGCCTGCCTGCGGCCGACGTGGCCGGCGATCACGGCCGGCACCCCCAGCAGGCCGCCGGTCGGCACGCAGAGCAGGCCCAGCACCAGCGAGGTCACCGCGAGGGCGTTGGTCCGGCGGGCCGGCGGCGGGGGCAGGAAGGTCGGCGGCACCGGGACCACGACCGGTCCGGCCATCGTCGGCGCCATCATCTGCGGGGCCACCATCGGACCGGACGGCAGGTCGGCGACCAGCCGGGCGAGCTGGCCGTAGGTCTGCGCGGTGCTCGCCGCGTCGAACCGGTCGCCGTACTCGGCGGCGCTCAGCCGGCCCTCGGCGAACGCGGCCTTCAGCACGTCCACCGTCCGCTCGCGGTCCGCGGTCGCCGCGCGCATCGCCGACTGCGGCATCGCGACGTGCTGCGGTACGGCGTGCTGCGGCGCGCCGGGCGGCATCCCCGGCACCGGCGGCACGGACGCGGGAGGCTTGGCCATCCCGTGGCCCTGGTCACCCCACGGCTGAACGGCCATCCGCCACCTCCCGGTACCCCCGCGCGACCACGGTCCCTCCCCGTTCACTCGACTCTCATAGTGCAGGACGAACGGGCGCCCTGAGTAGTTGCCAATTCCGGCTGTCGGTCGGTCTTTTCCCGAAAACCCGCGTCGGCTTGGCCCGCGCCCGGCCCCGCCGGCCGCCGCGCTCACCCGTTTGGCTCAGACACACCCGGGGCATCGCCCCTGCAGACAGGCCCGGCCGGGCGGTGGCAGGCTGTCGTTCGGGCCCGTACCGATCATGGAACCCGCACCGGCCCCGACCGGTCCGACCACCAGCAGAAAGAGCCGCCATGCAGGCGTCAGCGCCGCCGCCGTCCCCCGTCCCCGCCGCCCCCGTGCCCCCGGCCGTGTCCATCCAGGGCCTGTGGAAGCACTTCGGCACCCAGGCCGCCGTCGCCGGGCTCGGCCTGGAGCTGCCGGCCGGGGCGTTCGTCGGACTGGTCGGGCCCAACGGCGCCGGCAAGACCACCACCCTGTCGATGGTCACCGGCCTGCTCCGGCCGGACCAGGGCACCGTGCTCATCCACGGCGCCGACGTCTGGGCCGACCCGGTCGCCGCCAAGGCCCGGATCGGCATCCTGCCCGAGGGCCTGCGGATGTTCGAGCGGCTCAGCGGCCGTGAGCTGCTCCAGTACAACGGCCGGCTGCGCGGCCTGCCCGGCGCCGAGGTCGACCGCCGCGCCGAGGAGCTGCTCGCCGTCCTCGACCTCGCCGGCCACGCCGACAAGCTGGTCGCCGACTACTCCACCGGCATGCGCAAGAAGATCGGCCTGGCCGCCGCGCTGCTGCACAACCCCGACGTGCTCTTCCTCGACGAGCCCTTCGAGGGCGTCGACCCGGTCTCCGCCCAGACCATCCGCGGCGTGCTCAAGCGGTACGCGGCGGCCGGCTCCACCGTCGTCTTCTCCAGCCACGTCATGGAGCTCGTCGAACAGCTCTGCGACTGGGTCGCGGTGGTCAGCGCCGGCCGGGTGATCGCCCAGGGCCCGCTGGACACCGTCCGCGGCGGGCGCAGCCTGCACGAGGCGTTCCTGGAGCTGATCGGCGTCCGCGAGGACGACGGCCACGCACTCGGCTGGCTCGGCGGTGGCGAGCGGTGAGCTCCTCCCCCGCCGCGCTCGCGCCCACCGGGCCGCCCGACGACCGCACCGTCGTGCGGACGCTGGTCTCGCTCAAGCTCCGGCTGCTGCGCAACGGCCTGCGGCGCAGCCGCGGCCGGGCCGCCCTCTACCTGCTCGGCAGCGTCCTCGGCGTGCTGTTCGCCGCCGGGATCGCGCTCGCCGTGGCGATGCTGGAGCACGCCACCGACAGCGGATCCGCCGGTGACGCGGGCGTCGTCCTCACCGGCGCGCTGGCGCTCGGCTGGGCCGCGCTCCCGCTCTTCCTCTTCTCCAGCGACGAGAGCGCCGATCCGACCCGGCTCACCATGCTGCCGCTGCGGCCCGCGCCGCTGCTGCGCGGCTCGGTGCTGGCCGCCCTGATCGGGCCCGGTCCGCTGGTCAGCCTGGTGCTGTTCACCGGCGCCGCGCTCTCCGGTGCCGCCGGCGGCGCCTCGGCGGCGGCCGGGGTGGTCGGGGTGCCGCTCGCCGTGCTCACCGTCGTCGTCCTCTCGCGCGCCGTCGCCGCCGGCAACGCCCGGCTGCTCTCCAGTCGGCGCGGCAAGGACTTCGCCATCTTCGGCGGCCTGCTCTTCGCGCTGCTGGTGCAGATCGCCAACGTCGGCTCGCAGAGCGTCTTCGGCAAGCCCGGCGCCAACGGCCTCGACCTCGAACCGCTCGCCCCGATCGCCTCCGTGCTGCGCTGGATCCCGCCGGTCTCCGCCGTCGACGCCGTCCGCACCGCCGGCGAGGGCCGGTACCCGCTCGCGCTGCTCCAGCTGGCCGCGACCGCCGCACTGCTGCTCCTGCTGCTGCGCTGGTGGCGGGGCAGCCTGCAGCAGCTGATGGTCACCGCCGACGCCTCGACGGTGGAGGTGGTGCGCGGCGTCCAGGCGTCGCGGCGCGGCCGGCGCCTCCTGCCGGACGGCCGGGTCGGCGCCGTGATGCAGCGCCACCTGCGGTACGCCTGGCGCGAGCCGCGGGCCAAGGCCGCCGTCTTCACCAGCATCGGCATGACGCTGGTGGTCTGCGTGCTGTCGATCGTCCAGGGCTGGTCCACGGTCTACCTGGTGGCGATGACCGGGATGTTCCTCGGCCTGCAGATGCTCAATCTGTTCGGCATGGACGGCTCCGCGTTCTGGATGGTCGCCGCCACCCTGCTCACCCCCGCGGACGCCCGCGACGAACTGCGCGGCCGCGCGTTCGCGCTGCTCTCCTACGCCGTCCCGGTCACCCTGGTGCTCTCCCTCGTGCTCGCCGCCGCCACCGGCGAGTGGTCCGGCCTGCCCTCGGCCCTCGGCGCCGCCTTCGCCCTGCTCGGCAGCGGCATCGCCATCGGCGCCGTGCTCAGCGTGCTCGCGCCGTACACCATGCCCGCCGACAACAACCCGATGCGCAACGCCGCCCCCGGCCAGGGCGGGCTGGTGATGCTGAACAGCTTCGGCTCGATGTTCGGCAGCGCCGTCGTGGCGTCCCCCGTCGTCGGCTACCTCGCCTGGGCCCTCGCCGCCGACGCCCCCACCTGGCCGCTGCTGTTCGCCGGCCCCCTCTACGGCGCCCTCGTCGCCGCCCTGGGCCTGCGCCTGGCCGCCGGCCGCCTGCTGGAGCGCCTCCCCGAGATCCTGGCCAAGGCCGTCGAACGCTGACCGGCCCGGACCCGGGCGGGAGGCCGGACGCTCCGGCCTCCCGCCCGGGGCGTCAGCCGCCGCAGGTCACGTCCTCGGCCGGCAGCCGGCCGGTGGTCAGGTACCGCACGGCGGTCGCGTCGGCGCAGGACGGGCGGGGGCCGACCAGCACGCCGTGGCCCTCGCCGCCGGCCACCGTGACCATCCGCGAGCCGCGCAGGGCCCGGTGCATGCCCCGGGCCATCGGCAGCGTCGCCTGGGCGTCCCACTCGTTCTGCAGGATCAGGGCCTCGCCGCCGTTGTGCACCGCCGTGGCCGGCTCCTCGGCCGCGGACTGCCAGAAGGCGCACGGCGTGACGGCGGCCCCGATGTCACCGGCCAGCGGGTTCGCGGCCCGGTCGCGGACCGCGTCCCGGCGGTACTGCTCGGGGTCGCGCGGCCAGTCGCGGCCCTCGCCGCAGAAGACGGCCCAGATGGCCGCGACCGCGTTGTCGTCCGGCACGGCCCGGTCGGCCGCCGCGCCGGCGGCCGTTTCCGCGGCGGCCCGGGAGCCGTCGGCGGCGGCCCCGGGCTGGGCCGGAGCGTCCGGAGCGGGCGCCCCGCCCGCCGCCGAGGCCTTCAGCGCCGCGATCCAGGGCGTGACCGTCCCGAGGTGGACGAACTGCGTGTACGCGGACCGGAGGTCGTCGCCGCGCAGCACGCCCCCCTCCGTGCGGACGGGCGTGCGGTCGGCGTGGGCGACGAGGTCCCAGAACGCCGTCCGGACCCGGGCGGCGGTCGGACCCAGCCCGTACTCGGCGTGGCGCGCGGCGGCCCACTCGGTCCACCGGGTGAAGGCCCGTTCGGCGCCCGCCGCCGCCGACCGGAGCGTGCCCCGCCAGGTCAGCGCCGGGTCGAGCGCGCTGTCGAGCACCATCCGGTCCGAGCGCCGGGGGAACATCTGCAGGTAGACGGCGCCGAGGTAGGTGCCGTACGAGTGCCCGAGGTAGGAGATCCGCTTCTCCCCCAGGGCCGCGCGGACGACGTCCATGTCGCGGGCCGTGTTGCGGGTGGTGAGGTGCGGCAGCACGTCGCCCGCCCGGGCCCGGCACTTGTCGGCCACCGTGCGGGCCCACGCCACGTCCTTCGCGAAGGTCGCCGGCGCGTAGGTGTGCTGCACCACCTGCTCGTCCTTCGTCAGACCGCAGCCGACCGGCGTGCTCCGGCCGACGCCCCGCGGGTCGAAGCCGATCAGGTCGAACCGGTCCCGCACCTCCGCCGGCAGCCGCGGCGCGAGGTCGTCGGGCAGGGTCAGGCCCGAGGCCCCCGGGCCGCCGGGGTTCATCAGCAGCACGCCGTGCCGCTCCTTCGCGCTGCCCGCCCTGACCCGCGAGACCGCGAGGTCGATCGTCCGGCCCCCGGGGTCGCCGTAGTCCAGCGGCACCGTGACCGTCGCGCATTCGAGCGCGGCCGGACGGTCCGGCGCACAGCGTTCCCAGCGGAGCGTCTGCCGCGCGGCCCGTCCGCCCGGATCGTCCCCGGCGAACGCCAGGGCGGGGGTGAGGGTCGTCACCACGGTCGTCACCGCGCCCGCCGCCAGTACGGAAATCGTTCGTCCGCCACGCAGAACCATGCCGGTCCCCCCAGTACAGAATCGGTGCCTCGTGCCCCGTGCCTCTCCGCTCCAGTCTCCCGGCGCCGCACCGGCCCCGGCGTACGGCGCGGGGACGGAACCGCGGGCCGCCGTGGGACCGGGGTCCCCCCGTCCCTGCCCCCACCGCTCCGGCACCGCTCCTGGGTGGACCGGTCCGGCATCATGGGTGGGAGGTACGGGACCGGAGGTGCACGGCGTGGGCAGGCAGAAACAGGGCGGCGGGGGCGGGGACGCCGGTCCGCTGCTGGAGACCGCCGTACGCGGCGCGGTGACCGCCTCCGAGGAGACGCTCGATCTCGCGCTGGACACCGGGGCCTCGCTGCTGGCCGCCTCCGCCGGGCAGTGGCCGGCCGTGAGCCGGGCCGTGCTCGGGTACGCCGACACCGCGGTCGGCCGGTGCTGGTCCGTCGGCTGGCGCCCCGCCGACCTGGTGCGGGTGGTGCGCCGCGAGCTGAAGCCGGTCCACCTGGCCCTCGCCGTCGACCTGATCTCCGCCGAGAACCGCCGCCATCCCGCCTCCGCCCCCGACCGGCGCTGGCAGGAGCAGCTGCGCGAGCTGGAGGCGGAGGTCTGGTGGTCCTCCGACGAGGCGTACCTGCCCGCGTTCGCCCAGCGCCACCGGCTGGACCGCTTCGCCCTGGCCACCGCCCTGCTGGAGCTGCTGCGCAGCTGGGGGCGGCTGCCCCCGATCGCGCCGGTGGGCCCCGCCCCGGGCCAGGTGCCGCGCTCCGGGAGCCGGCCGCACGGCCCGGTGACCGGTGAGCCCCGGATGCTGTCGCGGATCCGCGCGCTGCTGGCGAAGGCCGAGTCCACCGACTTCCCCGAGGAGGCCGAGGCGCTGACCGCCAAGGCCCAGCAGCTGATGGCCCAGCACAGCATCGACGAGGCCCTGCTCGCCGTCGACGGCGCCGACCCGCACGCGCCGGGCGCGCTGCGGATCGGCGTGGACAACCCGTACGAGAGCCCGAAGACGATGCTGCTGGACGCGGTCGCGGCCGCCAACCGCTGCCGGGTGGTCTGGGCGAAGGAGTTCGGCTTCTGCACCGTGATCGGCTTCGACGCCGACCTGGACGGCGTCGAGCTGCTCTACACCTCGCTCCTCGTCCAGGCGACCCACGCGATGCAGCAGGCCGGCGCCCGCCAGCACCTGGACGGCGCCTCGCGCACCAAGGCGTTCCGGCAGTCCTTCCTGGTGGCGTACGCCGCGCGGATCCGCGAGCGGCTGGCCGAGGCGACCGAGCGGACGACCAGCGACGCCGCCGCCGGCCGGCACCTGCGCGAGGACGGCACGGCCGAGCAACTGGTCCCGGACGCGCGGCTGCTGCCGGCCCTGAAGGCCCGCACCGAGGCGGTGGACCAGGAGGTGGACCGGATGTTCCCCAAGCTGGTGTCCCAGCGCGTGCGGGTGAGCGACGGCGAGGGCTGGGCGGCCGGCCGCGCGGCCGCGGACCGGGCGTCGCTGCGCGGAGGCTCCGGGGAGATCCGGCGCTGAGGTCCGCGGCGGGCGCCCGGGCGCCTGGTAGAACAGGTCGCGGGGACTACGAGGGGTGGGCGATGTGAGTACGGAGACGGGCTACCGGGACCGGGTGCGCGGGGCGCTGCTCGGCGGAGCGGTCGGGGACGCGCTGGGCTGGCCGGTGGAGTTCCTCCAGCTGCACCAGATCCGCGAGCGCTTCGGCCCGGACGGGGTGACCGGCCTGCCGGGCGGCGGCCTGGTGGCCGAGGTCACCGACGACACCCAGATGACGCTGTTCACCGCCGAGGGCCTGATCCGCGGCTTCGTCCGCGGCTGGTCGGGCGGCGGCGGTTCGGTGCCGGAGGCGGTGCACGGCGCGTACCGGCGGTGGCTGCTCACCCAGCAGCAAGGCGCGCCGGACCGCGAGCCGTCGGCCCGCCCGTACGACGGCTGGCTGCTGCGCGAGCCGTTCCTGTACGCGCGGCGGGCCCCGGGCAACGCCTGCCTGACCGGGGTGCAGTACCACCCGGTGTTCGAGCCGCCGGTGGCGCTGGGGCAGCCGGGGCCGATCAACGCGCACTCCAAGGGCTGCGGCACGGTGATGCGCTCGGCGCCGTTCGGGTTGGGCCGGCTCGGGGTGGAGCAGTCGTTCGGCCTGGCCGCGCAGTGCGCGCAGCTGACCCACGGGCACCCGACCGGCTACCTGGCGGCGGGCGCGTTCGCGGCGCTGGTGGAGCGGCTCGCGGCCGGGACGGAGCCCTGGGCGGCGGTCGGCGAGACGGTGGAGCAGACCCGGGAGTGGCCGGCCTCGAAGGAGACGGTGCAGGCGCTGGCCCGGGCGGTGCGGGTGGCCCAGGAGTCCGAGCCCTCGGCGGACGCCGTGGAGCGGGTCGGGCTGGGGTGGATCGCCGAGGAGTGCCTGGCGATCGCGGTGTACTGCCTGCTCGCGGCGGCCGGCGGCCCGGAGCCGGCCCGGGCGGCGCTGCTGCTGTCGGTGAACCACTCCGGGGACAGCGACTCGACGGGCGCGGTCTGCGGCAACCTGGTCGGCGCGGCGTACGGCGCGAGCGCGCTGCCCGCCGACTGGGCGGAGGCGGTGGAGGGCCGGGAGGCGCTGCTGCGGACGGCGGACGACCTGCTGGTGCTGTTCGGCAGCCGCGAACCGGGCCACCCGGCGCTCGGGGACCGCTACCCGGCCGGGTAGCGGTCCCGCTCAGCCCGCCGCCGACGGGTCGGTGACCTGCCCGAGGAAGAGCGGCCGGCCGGTGGCGGTGTCCCGGACGAGGAAGAGGAACGGCCGGTCGATGTGCAGCTGGACGGGGTCGGCCGGCGCGGGCGCGGCATTCACGTCCATGCCGACGCCGCTGCCGGCCGCCGCGACCGTGCCCTGCTCGTCGACCTGCACGGTGGCCTTCTGGACCACCGTGCCGACGGCGAGCGCCCCGTCGGCGCCCGGCCCGGGGATGCCGGAGAGGTCGGCGCCCGGTCCGAAGACGGCCTTGACGCCCAGGGCCTTCAGGGCGGGCGTGAGTTCGTTGGCGGTGTCGAAGTGGAACTTCGGCAGGGTGAGGTCGACGGTCCGCTCGGTGAGCGAGCCGAGGATCCGGTCCAGTTCCGCCTGGTCCAGGCCCTTGCGGAAGGCCGCGAAGCCGCCCTGCGCGGGAACCACCAGATCCATCGCCAGGGTGCTTCCCGCGTAAGGGAGTTCGACGGCCTGCCAGGGTTCGCCGAGGATGCCGCCGGAGCCCTCGGCGTAGCGCAGGCCGGTGGTCCGGGCCATGGTGGGAACGTCGGCCCCGGTGCCGTCGAGCCGGTGGAACGGCCGGTCGGCGCTCTTCCCCGCCTCGAACGGCTCGGCCCAGTCGGCCTTGAGGTAGAGCGCGTCGGTGAGCGCGAGCCGGGTGCCGGAGTTGATCCGCCCCTGGGCGAACAGCTCCTTGATCCGGCCTTCGGTGGCCTTCGCGACGACGTCGTTGACGGCCTTGCGGGCGCCCTCCGGGTCCTTGCGGAAGTCGGCGGTGTGCACGCCGGTGCCGAAGGCGGCGGCCAGGACGCCGAGGTAGTGCCGGTCGAGCGGGTAGTCGTGCTGGGCCCAGAGGTCGTCGGACTGCCTGAGCACCGGCCCGGCCGGGCCGGCCGCGGCCCCGGGCCGGTTCAGCGCGCCGGTGGCGAGCGCGTACTGCTCGGGCGTGAGCCCGGTGTGCAGCGCCTGGGCGAGTTCCTCGGCGGTGGTGCCGCGGGCGCCGGGCAGCACCATGGCGAGGACGGTGGCCAGGCCGGACGGCGAGAGCACCAGGTTGCGGCCGGCCGCGCCGGGGTCGGCGGTGAGGGTGTGCAGCAGGTCGAGGCCGAAGGCGCCGGTGGCCGCGGCGGTGGCGGCGACCTGGGCGGGGTCGGCGGGCGGCAGGGTCACGGGGTCGGCCCGGACCACGGCCGTGCCGGTGCCGGAGGAACCGCAGGCGGTGAGCAGGGCCGCGCAGCAGAGCAGGAGCACCGCCGGGCGACGGGTGCGGACGGACGTCGTGGACATGGCCGGCCTCGCCTCTCGGGACACGGCGCGGGCCGGTGCCCGCGCCTGGGTGCCGGTTGGACGCGACGGGTCCCGCCCCGGTTCCCCGGCCCGTACCGTCGTACCACCGTGTCGCCGTGCCGCCGTCGCGCGCCGCACGAGGGGAGCCGGTCAGTCCCAGAGCGCGCCGAACTCCAGCAGCTCGTCCCGGTGCTCGATCCGCTCCACCCACGCGGCCGGCCAGGCCCCGGCCCCCAGGTGCGCCCCGGCGAAGGCGCCGGTCAGGCAGGCGATCGCGTCGACGTCGTCGAACTCGGTGGGCCTGCCCGGCGCGTCCCCGATCGCCAGCCCCAGCAGTGCCCCCGTCGCCTTGCCGCCCACGGCCCGCTCCCCCGTCGCTCTCGTGGTCAGACCTCGACCAGCAGTTCCTTCAGCCCCCGGATCACGTAGCCCGGCTGCCACTCGGGCTCGCGGACCAGCCGCAGGCCCGGGGCGCGCCGCAGCAGGGTGCCGTAGGACTCGGTGAGCTCCAGTCTGGCAAGCGGGGCGCCGAGACAGAAGTGGATTCCGGCGCCGAAGGTGATGTGCGGGTTGTCGGTGCGGCCGAGGTCGAGGCGGTCGGGGTCGGCGAAGCGCTCGGGGTCGCGGTTGGCGGAGCCGAAGAGCAGGGCGACCTCGGAGCCGCGCGGCACGGTGACGCCGCGGACCTCGATGTCCTCCAGCACCCAGCGCTCGAACATCTGCAGCGGGGTGTCCCAGCGCATCAGCTCCTCGACGGCGGTGGGCAGCAGCCCGTCGATGTCGGCGCGCAGCCGGGCCAGCTCCCCGGGGTGGCGGAACAGCGCCCACCAGCCGTTGCCGGTGGTGTTGACGGTCGCCTCGTGGCCGGCGTTGAGCAGCAGCACGCAGGTGGAGATCATCTCCTGCTCGCTGAGCGCGTCCGAGCCCTCCTGGGCCTGGATCAGCGCGCTGATCAGGTCCTCGCCGGGGGCGGCCCGGCGCTCGCGGATGAGGGCGCGCAGGTAGTCGGAGAACTCGGTGCTCGCGGTGACGGCCCGGCGGGCCGCCTCCTCGCTCGGGTTGAGCTCGTACATCCCGGTGATGTCGGCGGACCAGGGGCGCAGCAGGTGCCGGTCGGACTCCGGGACGCCGAGCATCTCGGCGATCACCGCGACCGGCAGCGGCTCGGCGACGGCGGCGACGAGGTCGCCGCCGCCGTCCGCGAGCAGTCCGTCGACGAGCTCCCCGGCGAGCCGCCGTACGGTGGGGCGCAGGCCCTCGACCATGCGCGGGGTGAAGGCCTTGGAGACCAGGCGGCGGATCCGGGTGTGGTCCGGGGCCTCCAGGTCGAGCAGGCCGTTGTCGTTGAGGGTGTGGAACGGCTCGTGCGCCGGGTCGGGTTCGGGGCGGCCGAACTCCTGGTGGCTGAACCGGTGGATGTAGGTGCGGCCGAGCCGGCGGTCGCGGAGCAGCGCGCTGACGTCCTCGAAGCGCGAGACCAGCCACTGGCCGGTGGGCTCGAAGTACGTCACCGGGGCCTGCTCGCGCAGGGCGGCGTACGCGTCGTAGGGGTGGGCCACGAACGCCGCCGACCAGGGGTCGAACTTCGCCGTCGTCGTCATCGGTCGATCACTCCAGGCTGTGAGGGGGAGCCGGAAGGATCATCGTACGCATGCACTCCATCCGGCCCCGCCCCCCGTCAGTCGGGCCGCTGCAACCTGATGCTGCCCCGGGCCGGCCGGCCGTCGAACAGCCGCTCGTCCACCGGCCGGGCCTGGCGCGGCGGGGCGTGGCCCGGCGCGAGCGGGATGCTGCCCCGGCCGCCGAGCGCCAGCAGCCAGGCGGTCAGGTCCGGCCGGTTCCCGTACGGCCCGGCCGCCTGCTCCCAGACCCGCCGGACCGCCGCCAGCCCGCGGTCCGTCAGCACCCCCGGCAGCGGCTCCAACGGCGTGCCCGGCGCCACGTACGGGTCCTGCGCCAGCGTCCGGCCGATCAGCAGCGCCGCCTTGTAGCGGTCGCTGTCCGCCGAGGCGGCGCTGCCGTGCGGGGAGCGCGGGTCCGCCCAGTTGGGCGTGTCCGCCTGCTCCAGCACCGGGGAGGCCCCGACCCGGCGGATGCCGTCGCAGTCCAGCAGGTGCACTGCCGGCTCGGGCCGCACCGTCCAGAGCACATTGGCGTGCGAGAGGTCCCCGATCACCAGGCCCCAGCGGTGCAGCCGGTCGATCAGCCCGGCCAGCTCCAGCAGCAGGGCCAGCCGCTGTTCCGGGTCCGGGCGGACGATGCCCTGGGTGGCGGTCTTCTCCGGGTAGAGCAGGTACTGCGCCTCGGTGAGCTTGCGCGCGCCGGCGGCCGTCCGCCAGGTCATCGCCGGCGGGGCCTCCCGCATCAGGAAGCCCACGCAGCGCGGGCCGTCCACCACCCGGCAGAGCGGCCAGGCGGCCTGCGCGTCCAGCCGGTCCCGGTCGGCCCGCGGCAGAGCGAGCCGCAGTCGGACCAGCTCCGCCAGGGCCGCGCCGTTGACCCGGCCGGCCTCCAGATAGCGCTTGAACAGCAGGCCGGGGTAGCCGTCGAGGCGCTGCACCAGACCCTGGCCGCCCCGGCCGGCCTCGCCGCCGACCGGCAGCAGCGCCAGCAGCGCGTCCCCGCCGCCGGCCAGCGCGGTGGCGATGTCCGCGCCACTCACGGCGCGGCCTCCCAGAGGCAGACGACCGAGCGGTCGTCGTCGTAGCTGCGCACCCGGACCTGGGTCTGCCAGAGGAACTCGGCCAGGCCGGGCACCTCCCGGCCCCAGCGTTCGCCGAGCCAGCGCTGCAGCTCGGGCTCCTTGAGCAGGGGGAGCGCGAGCCCGTCGGTGCAGAGCACCAGCAGGTCGCCGGGGCGGGTGTCGGTGATCAGCCGGGCCCGGGTGCGCTCGTAGGCCTCGGGGAGGCAGTCGGTCCGGGTGCTGATCAGCGCACCGCCCTCGTCGGCCTCGGACGCCTCCAGGTTCTGCCAGCCGCCCTCGCGCAGCCGCAGCAGGCCGCCGTCGCCGACCGCGACGAAGCCGCGGAACGGGACGGCCGGGTCGGCCGGCACCAGCAGGGCCCGCAGGGTCGTCGCGTGGGACTTCGGCGGCAGGCCCGCCCGCTCGGCCTCCCGGGCGAGTTCGCCGGCCGCCGTCGCGACGAGCCGGCTCATCAGGTCGGCGAAGTCGGGTTCGGCGCCGGAGCGCAGGAAGGCCAGCAGGGTCCCGGCCTGCTGCGCGACCTGCCTGGTCAGCAGCCGGACGATGCCGTGGGAGCCGTGGTGGGAGTGCGACTGGGAGCCGACGCCGTCGGCCACCGCGACCAGCAGCAGCTCGCCGGTGCGCACGACCAGCGCGGTGTCCTGGCGGCACTCGGCCGCGTAGCGGTGGCCGTCGCCGCGGACGGAGGCGGCGCGGACGGTGAGCGGGCCGAACCGTCCGCCGTCCACCACGGTGTCGGGCAGCAGGGCGCCGAAGAGGTCGCCGCCGGAGACGGCGGGGATGTCGGTCGGCTCGGCGGGGTAGGTCGGGGGCTTGCGGCCGACGTGCGCCGGCGGGCCGGCCTCCTGGAACGACGGCGGGCGGACGACCGGCCCGGCCCCGGCGGCGGGGGCGGTGACGGCCGCGGCCACGGGCGGGACGACCGCCGGGCCGTCGGCGGGCCACGGCTCGCGGACCGCGGACGGCCCCGGGCCGATCGCGCCCGGCAGGGCCCCCTCCGGAACCACCGGCCCGGACACCACGGACCGCGCCGCCTCGGCCGGCACCTCGGCAGGGACCTCGACGGGCGCCTCGGCCGGGGCCGGCGCCACCGGCCCCGGGCCCCACCCGTGCTCGTACACCGAGGCCGCGAGGTCGATCGGGTCGCCCTTGCGGGTCGGCGCGTGCTCCGGTCCGGGCTCCGGCGCGCGGCCGCCCGGCGACTGGTTGTCGTACGCGTTCATCCGGCGGCCCGGTCTCAGAGCTTGTCGAGCGAGACGGAGGTGAACCCGGGCACCTGGTCGTCGACCTGCAGGCTCATGCCCTGGCCGGCCTCGGTCGCCCCGCTCACCGAGCGGACGATCGAGCGGGTCAGGCTGGCCGCGAACTCCCGCAGCGCGACCGCCGGGTTCGCCGTGCCCTCGTCCTGCATGAACGCCTTGAAGGTCGCGACGTGCGCGATCACGCCCCGGTCGGCGCCCGTCATGCCGAAGGCGATGATGTGCGGCCGGAACGCGGCGGCCAGCAGGTCCCGGTAGGGCTGCTCCCAGTCGTCGTCGGTCGGCATGCCGTCCGAGAGGAAGAAGACCACCGGGCGGTAGACGTCGTGGCCGTCCGCCTTCAGCGCCCGCACGTCCCGCTCGATCGCCTGGTGGAGCAGCCGGAAGGCGTTGCCGAAGGACGTCAGCCCGGAGGCCTCCAGGGCGGGCAGCTCGTCGAGGTCGCTCAGGTCGACCAGCGGCTGCAGCTCGTGGGCGTCGGTGGAGAAGCCGATCAGCCCGAACCGGGTCTTGTCGGCGATGGTCGGGTTGGTGCTGATCTCCTGGTGGAGGTCGAACAGGGCCTTGTTGAGGGTGTCGATGTCGGCGCTCATCGACCCCGACTCGTCACACACGGCGTAGAACGGGAGGATCTGCACTGCACTTCTCCTTCGATTGGCAGGTCAACAGACATCAGCCGGTGTAGAAGTAGATCTCCAGCGAGGCGTGCCGGGGGTTGTCCGCGAGCGAGATGAAGTCCCGGGTGGTGGTGGCCCGGAACATCTCCGGACGGGCCTGCGCGAGCAGGCCGTTGACGGTGTGGGCGTAGGCCTGGCCGAGGCCCGGGTCGCGGTTGCTGCCGAAGGTGAGGACCACGGCGGCCTGCCGTCCGGCGTACCGCTCGGTGGCCGCCCGGATCTGCGCGGTCAGGCCGGCCGTGTCCGAGGCGTCCCCGCTGACGTCGACGGTGACCGGGTCGTGCTCGACGCCGCGCGGCCCGGTCGGGGTGGGCGTGGCGCCGGCCCCGGCGGTGGCGCTCACGCTCGGGGCGGCGGTGGGCTCGGCGGCGGCGGCCCGTTCGGCGGCCACCGGGTCCCCCTGGTCCCCCATCGCGACCAGCGCCAGCACTAGCAGCATGTCGGCGAAGAGCCAGCCGGCCAGGTGCACGCCCCGGGCCCGCGGCCGCGCCGTCCGGAACCGGCCCCTCATCGGTCCTGCCCGTGCACCGGCACCTCGTCCAGCTCCAGCAGCGTCCGGTCGTCGACCACGGCGGCCGCGCCGGGGGCGGCCGCCCCGGTGTCCCGGAACCGGGCGGCGCCGCTGTCGGGTCCGGGCCCGGAGACCGTCTTGACCAGGACGGTGCCCGACTCGGCGCGCTGCCCACCCACCCCGGACGCGTCCAGGCGCGCCGCCGCCGCGGTGGCCGCCGAGGCCGCCGCCGCGACCCGGTCGGCCAGCACCGCCACCTCCCGGGTCAGCCCGTCCAGCCGCTCCAGCACCAGCCCGTTGACGTCGGCCACGGTCTCCGCGCCGGTGGTGAACCCGCGCTGGGCGACCGCCAGGTCGAGCACCGCACCCTCCACCCGCTCGCCCGCGCCGGCGAGTTCGGCCCCCACCCGGTCGGTGGCACGCCGGACCAGCTCGGCCGCCTCGGCGACCTGCTCGCCGCTCCGGTGGACGAGGTCGCCGGTGGCCGCCGCGCCGTCCCGGACGCTCTCGGCGAGCCGGTCCCCGCTGTCCCGCACCGCCCGGCCGACCCCGTCGACGGCCCGGCCGATCCCGTCGGCCGCCTTCTCGACGCCGTCCACGGCCCGGCGCAGCGGGTCGACCGCCGCGCCCGCCTCGGCCAGCCGCTGTTCGGCCCCGGCGACCGAGCGCTCGACGGCCAGCGCCGCCTCGCCCAGCTCGCGCTGGGTGTCGGCGGCCTGCCGGCCGAGCCGCTCCAGGGTCTCCGCCGCGCCGGTCAGCTCGGCCGCGAAGCGCTGCGGACTGGACCGGCGACGCTCGTTCAGCACCAGCTGGGCGCGGGTGAGCACCGGCGCCAGCTCCGCCAGCAGGTCCTCCGCCTCGCCCTCGGCCGCCGCCTCGCGGCGCTCGGTACCCGACCTGCGCACGCCGTGCGCGACCGAGAGCGCCAGCAGCAGCGCGATGAACAGGGTGGCGGACAGGGCGACGTCGCCGAAGGTGGCCCAGCCGGGCAGCCGGCCCTCGAAGCCGGTCTGCCAGAGCTGCAGGAACGGGCGCGCGGCCTGCCCGGCGTCCGCGCCGATCAGCGCCCGGTAGGCGCTGGTGGCCTGCATCAGACCGGCCCAGGTGACCAGCAGCGGCACGAACACCAGGGCGCCCAGGGCGACTTCGGCCCAGGCCCAGAACCTCGGCTCGGGGCGGGGCCGCACCGCGGCCCGCACGCTCTCCGGCCGGACGAAGCTGTGCACCAGGTCGAGTTCGGCCCACCGGTCGAGGTCCCCGGCACCGGAGAGCACCAACCCCAGCTCCCTGAGCTCCTCCTGACGGTGCGCCAGTCCGGGACGGTCCGCCAGGGCCCGCAGCTCGCCCCCGATCGCATGGCGGTCCAGCAGTCGGCCTGAGGTCATGAGGGCTCCTTCGTACGCGCCACCGCGGAGCGGGGGAAGCCCGTGTGCCGGTGCGGCGCGCGGGCGCGTCCGCCCGCACGGCCTCCCCCCGGTGGCCGGAACCCGGCCACGCCGCCCCGCGCGGCAGCGTAGCGCAGAACCGGCCACCGGGAGTGGCGAGTTCGCAACGCGGCCGGCGATTCACCACCGGATCCGCCGCGCCCCGGGGGCGGCCGGGGCGGGCTCAGACGTACCGGGCGACCAGCCGGCGGACCAGGGCCGGCAGCGCGGCGGAGATCGGCTCGCGGACGACCTCCTCGGCGGCCTCGTCGAACGGCGTCGGCTCGGCGTTGACGATGATCAGCCGGGAGCCGGTCTTCACCGCGTTGTACGGCAGTGCGGCCACCGGGAAGACCTGCAGGCTGGTGCCGACGGCGATGAAGAGCTCGCAGGCCTTGCTGATCGCGTCCGCCTGCTGCAGCACCTCCGGGTCCAGCTGCTCGCCGAACATCACGGTGCGCGGGCGCAGGATCCCGCCGCAGGTCAGGCACTCCGGGTCCGGCTCGCCCGCCGCGACCCTCTGCAACGCCCCCTCCATCGGACCCACCGCGCGGCACTCCACGCACTGCACCTCCCGTGCGGTGCCGTGGAGTTCGAGCACCTTGCGGGGCGTCTGCCCGGCCCGCTGGTGCAGCCCGTCGACGTTCTGGGTGAGCACCCGCACCGGCAGCCCGGAGCGCTCCAGCGCGACCAGCGCCCGGTGCCCGGCGTTCGGTTCGGCGGCGAGCGCCCCCGTCTCGGCGCGCATCCGCCAGGCCCCGCGGCGGACCTCGGGGTCCTCCAGGTACGGGCCGAGGGTGACCAGCCGCTGCGCGTCCGGGTCGCGCTGCCAGAGCCCGTTGAGGCCGCGGTAGTCGGGGATGCCCGAATCGGTGGAGATCCCGGCGCCGGTGAGCACGGCGATCAGCGGGCGCTTCGCGTTCATGCCCCGGACAGTACGGCCCCGCACGGCCCGCCCGCCACCGATAAACCGACCGGCCGGCCCGCCGGGCCGCGGAACGCCGAAGGGCCCGGAGGCTTGAAGCCTCCGGGCCCTTCGATGCAGTAGCGGGGACAGGATTTGAACCTGCGACCTCTGGGTTATGAGCCCAGCGAGCTACCGAGCTGCTCCACCCCGCGTCGGTGAACATCACTCTACGCGATTCCGACCGAGATCCCTAATCCGTTTCCCCACCGCCCGGAACGCCGCCCGAAGCACCGCCCGGAACAGCCGGGAACAGCCCGGAACAGCCGGGAACGCCGCTGGGCGGCCACCCCGTGCAGGGTGACCGCCCAGCGATCAGGAGCCTTCGACTCAGCCGGTGTACGGGCCGTAGTCGTAGTCGTCCAGCGGGACCGCCTGGCCGGAGCCGGCGCCGAAGGGCGACAGGTCGTAGTCGTCGTAGCCGACGGCCGAGTACATCGCGGCCTTGGCCTCCTCGGTCGGCTCGACCCGGATGTTGCGGTAGCGGGGCAGACCCGTACCGGCCGGGATGAGCTTACCGAGGATGACGTTCTCCTTGAGGCCCAGCAGCGGGTCCGACTTGGCGTGGATCGCCGCGTCGGTGAGGACCCGGGTCGTCTCCTGGAAGGAGGCGGCCGACAGCCAGGACTCGGTGGCCAGCGAGGCCTTGGTGATACCCATCAGCTGCGGACGGCCGGAGGCGGGGTGACCGCCCTCGGAGACCACGCGACGGTTCTCCTGCTCGAAGCGGCCGCGCTCGACGAGCTCGCCCGGGAGCAGCTCGGCGTCGCCCGACTCGATGATCGTCACGCGGCGGAGCATCTGCCGGATGATGATCTCGATGTGCTTGTCGTGGATCGACACACCCTGCGAGTTGTAGACCTTCTGGACCTCGGCGACCAGGTGGATCTGGACGGCGCGCTGGCCCATGATGCGCAGGACGTCGTGCGGGTTGGTGGCACCCATGGTCAGCTTCTGGCCGACCTCGACCGCCTCGCCCTCGCTCACCAGGAGCTTGACACGCTTGGAGACCGGGTAGGCGATCTCGTCGGTGCCGTCGTCCGGGGTGACGACCAGCTTGCGGGTCTTCTCGGTGTCCTCGATGCGGACCCGGCCCTGGGCCTCCGAGATCGGGGCCACACCCTTGGGGGTACGGGCCTCGAAGAGCTCGACGACACGCGGCAGACCCTGGGTGATGTCGTCACCGGCCACACCACCGGTGTGGAAGGTACGCATGGTCAGCTGGGTACCGGGCTCACCGATGGACTGGGCGGCGATGATGCCGACCGCCTCACCGATGTCGACCAGCTTGCCGGTGGCCAGCGAGCGGCCGTAGCAGAAGGCACAGGTGCCGACGGCCGACTCACAGGTCAGGATCGAGCGGGTCTTGACCTCACCGATGCCGTGGCGGATCAGCTCGTCGATCAGCACGTCACCGAGGTCGGTGTTGGCCGTGGCCAGCAGCTTGCCGTCGACGGTGATGTCCTCGGCGAGCATGCGGGCGTAGACGCTGGTCTCGACGTCGTCGGCCTTGCGCAGCACGCCGTCGGCGCCCACGGAGCCGATCGCGAGCTTCAGGCCGCGCTCGGTGCCGCAGTCCTCCTCGCGAATGATGACGTCCTGGGAGACGTCGACCAGACGACGGGTGAGGTAGCCGGAGTCGGCGGTACGGAGGGCGGTGTCCGCGAGACCCTTACGGGCACCGTGGGTGGAGATGAAGTACTCCAGCACGGAGAGACCCTCACGGAACGACGCCTTGATGGGGCGCGCGATGGTCTCGTTCTTCGCGTTGGACACCAGACCACGCATACCGGCGATCTGGCGCATCTGCATCATGTTTCCACGAGCACCCGAGTCGACCATCATGAAGATGGGGTTCGTCTTCGGGAAGTTCTCGTTCATGGCCTCGGCGACCTCGTTGGTCGCCCGGGTCCAGATGCCGATGAGCTCCTGCTTGCGCTCGTCGTTGGTGATCAGACCGCGCTCGTACTGCTTCTGGATCTTCTCGGCCTGCGCCTCGTAGCCCTCAAGGATCTGGCCCTTGGTCGGCGGGACGACGACGTCCGAGATCGAGACGGTGACACCCGAGCGGGTCGACCAGTGGAAGCCGGCCGCCTTCAGGTTGTCCAGGGTCGCCGCGACGGTGACCTTGGGGTAGCGCTCCGCCAGGTCGTTGACGATCGCGGAGAGCTGCTTCTTGCCCACCTCGTAGTCGACGAACGGGTAGTCCTCGGGCAGCAGCTCGTTGAAGAGCGCGCGGCCCAGGGTGGTGTTCAGGCGGAAGGACTCGCCCTCGAACCAGCTCGACTGACCGTCCTCGTCCAGCGGCGGGGTCCAGCCCCGCGGCGGGACGGTGCCGATCGGCAGGCGCAGCTCGATCGGGGCCTGGACGTCCAGCTCGCGGGCGTCGAAGGCCATGACCGCCTCGGCGGTCGACGAGAAGGAGCGGCCGCCGCCCTTCACGTTCTCCCGGTCCGAGGTCAGGAAGAACAGACCGAGCACCATGTCCTGGGTCGGCATGGTGACGGGGCGACCGTCGGCCGGCTTCAGGATGTTGTTCGAGGACAGCATCAGGATGCGGGCCTCGGCCTGCGCCTCCGCGGAGAGCGGCAGGTGGACGGCCATCTGGTCACCGTCGAAGTCCGCGTTGAACGCGGTGCAGACGAGCGGGTGGATCTGGATGGCCTTGCCCTCGACCAGCTGCGGCTCGAAGGCCTGGATGCCGAGGCGGTGCAGGGTGGGCGCACGGTTCAGCAGGACCGGGTGCTCGGCGATGACCTCTTCGAGGACGTCCCACACGACCGGACGGGCGCGCTCGACCATGCGCTTGGCCGACTTGATGTTCTGCGCGTGGTTCAGGTCGACCAGGCGCTTCATCACGAACGGCTTGAAGAGCTCCAGCGCCATGGCCTTGGGCAGACCGCACTGGTGCAGCTTGAGCTGCGGGCCGACGACGATGACCGAACGGGCCGAGTAGTCGACGCGCTTGCCGAGCAGGTTCTGGCGGAAACGGCCCTGCTTGCCCTTCAGCATGTCGCTGAGGGACTTCAGGGGCCGGTTGCCCGGGCCGGTGACCGGACGGCCGCGGCGGCCGTTGTCGAACAGCGCGTCGACGGCCTCCTGGAGCATGCGCTTCTCGTTGTTCACGATGATCTCGGGCGCGCCGAGGTCGAGAAGCCGCTTCAGGCGGTTGTTGCGGTTGATCACGCGGCGGTACAGGTCGTTCAGGTCGGAGGTCGCGAAGCGGCCACCGTCCAGCTGCACCATCGGACGCAGGTCCGGCGGGATGACCGGGACGCAGTCCAGCACCATGCCGTTGGGCTTGTTGGTGGTCTGCAGGAAGGCGGAGACGACCTTGAGGCGCTTGAGCGCACGGGTCTTCTTCTGGCCCTTGCCGGTGCGGATGATCTCGCGCAGGCGCTCGGACTCCTCCGCCAGGTCGAAGGTCTCGAGGCGGTCCTTGAGGGCCGCCGCGCCCATCGAGCCGGAGAAGTAGGTGCCGAAGCGGTCGCGCAGCTCGCGGTAGAGCAGCTCGTCGCCCTCGAGGTCCTGGACCTTGAGGTTCTTGAAGCGGGCCCACACCTCGTCGAGGCGGTCGAGCTCGCGCTGCGCGCGGTCGCGCAGCTGCTTCATCTCGCGCTCGGCGCCCTCGCGCACCTTGCGGCGCACGTCGGCCTTGGCGCCCTCGGCCTCCAGCTCGGCCAGGTCGGTCTCGGCCTTCTTGGCGCGGGCCTCGAGGTCGGAGTCGCGGCGGTTCTCGATCTGCTGGCGCTCGACCGAGACGTGCGCCTCCAGGGACGGCAGGTCGCGCTGGCGGCGCTCGTCGTCGACCCAGGTGATCATGTAGGCGGCGAAGTAGATGACCTTCTCGAGGTCCTTCGGCGCCAGGTCGAGCAGGTAGCCGAGGCGCGACGGCACACCCTTGAAGTACCAGATGTGGGTGACCGGGGCGGCCAGCTCGATGTGGCCCATCCGCTCACGGCGCACCTTGGCGCGGGTCACCTCGACGCCGCAGCGCTCACAGATGATGCCCTTGAAGCGGACGCGCTTGTACTTGCCGCAGTAGCACTCCCAGTCCCGGGTGGGGCCGAAGATCTTCTCGCAGAAGAGCCCGTCCTTTTCCGGCTTCAGGGTGCGGTAGTTGATGGTCTCCGGCTTCTTGACCTCGCCGTGGGACCACTGGCGGATGTCGTCGGCGGTGGCCAGGCCGATGCGGAGCTCGTCGAAGAAGTTGACGTCAAGCACTGGTCGTCAAGCCCTCTTTCGTAAGTCGAGAGTCGTTCGTGTGGTCTGAGGGGGGCCTGGGGGCGGGCCGGCTGCTCAGCGGGCAGCCGGCCCCACCTCCGTCAGACCTCTTCGACGCTGCTCGGCTCGCGCCGGGACAGGTCGATGCCGAGCTCCTCGGCGGCGCGGAACACGTCCTCGTCGGAGTCCCGCATCTCGATGGACTGGCCGTCCGAGGACAGCACCTCCACGTTGAGGCAGAGCGACTGCATTTCCTTGATGAGGACCTTGAAGGACTCGGGAATGCCGGGCTCGGGGATGTTCTCGCCCTTGACGATGGCCTCGTAGACCTTCACACGGCCGAGAACGTCGTCGGACTTGATGGTGAGCAGCTCCTGCAGCGCGTACGCGGCGCCGTATGCCTCAAGGGCCCACACCTCCATCTCACCGAAGCGCTGACCACCGAACTGCGCCTTACCACCGAGCGGCTGCTGGGTGATCATCGAGTACGGACCGGTCGAGCGGGCGTGCAGCTTGTCGTCGACCAGGTGGTGCAGCTTGAGGATGTACATGTAGCCGACCGAGACCGGCATCGGGAACGGCTCGCCGGAGCGGCCGTCGAACAGCCGGGCCTTGCCGGTGGAGTTCACCAGGCGCTCACCGTCACGGGTGAGGGTGGTGTTGTCCAGCAGGCCGGTGATCTCGTCCTCGCGGGCGCCGTCGAAGACGGGGGTGGCGAGGTTGGTGCCACCCTCGACGGTGTCGGCGCCGATCGCCTGCAGGCGCTGGGCCCACTCGTCGGCGAGGCCCGAGACGTCCCAGCCCTGCTTGGCGAGCCACCCGAGGTGGATCTCCAGGACCTGTCCCGGGTTCATTCGGGACGGGACGCCCAGCGGGTTGAGGATGATGTCGACCGGGGTGCCGTCCTCCAGGAACGGCATGTCCTCGACCGGCAGGATCTTGGAGATGACACCCTTGTTGCCGTGACGGCCGGCGAGCTTGTCACCGTTGGTGATCTTGCGCTTCTGGGCCACGTAGACGCGGACCAGCTGGTTCACGCCCGGGGGCAGCTCGTCGCCCTCTTCGCGGTCGAAGACGCGGACGCCGATGACCTTGCCGGACTCACCGTGCGGCACCTTCAGCGAGGTGTCGCGGACCTCACGGGCCTTCTCGCCGAAGATCGCGCGGAGCAGGCGCTCCTCGGGGGTCAGCTCGGTCTCGCCCTTCGGGGTGACCTTGCCGACCAGGATGTCGCCGGTGACGACGTCGGCGCCGATGCGGATGATGCCGCGCTCGTCGAGGTCCGCGAGGACCTCCTCGGAGACGTTCGGGATGTCCCGGGTGATCTCCTCGGGGCCGAGCTTGGTGTCACGGGCGTCGACCTCGTGCTCCTCGATGTGGATCGAGGAGAGGACGTCGTCCTGCACGAGGCGCTGCGACAGGATGATCGCGTCCTCGTAGTTGTGGCCCTCCCACGACATGAACGCCACGAGGAGGTTCTTGCCGAGGGCCATCTCGCCCTCGTCGGTGCACGGGCCGTCGGCCAGCACCTGGTTGACCTCCACCCGGGTGCCCTCGTCCACGAGCACCTTCTGGTTGAAGGCGGTGCCCTGGTTCGAGCGGGTGAACTTGGCGGCGCGGTACGTGGTGTACGTGCCGTCGTCGTTGGCCACGGTGACGTAGTCGGCCGAGACCTCCTGGACGACACCCGGCTTCTCGGCGGTGATGACGTCCGCGGCGTCGACGGCGCAGCGGTACTCCATGCCGGTGCCGACCAGCGGGGCCTCGCTCTTCAGCAGCGGCACCGCCTGGCGCATCATGTTCGAGCCCATGAGCGCGCGGTTGGCGTCGTCGTGCTCGAGGAACGGGATCATGGCGGTCGCGACCGACACCATCTGGCGCGGCGAGACGTCCATGTAGTCGATCTCGGTGCCCGGGATGTAGTCGATCTCGCCGCCGCGGCGGCGGACCAGGACACGCGGCTCGGCGAAGTGCAGGTCCGCGGTCAGCGGGGCGTTCGCCTGGGCGATGACGTAGCGGTCCTCCTCGTCGGCGGTCAGGTAGTCGACCTGCTCGGTGACCACGCCGTCGACGACCTTGCGGTACGGGGTCTCGATGAAGCCGAAGGCGTTGACCCGGCCGTACGAGGCCAGCGACCCGATCAGACCGATGTTCGGGCCTTCCGGGGTCTCGATCGGACACATGCGGCCGTAGTGCGAGGGGTGCACGTCACGGACCTCGAAGCCGGCGCGCTCACGGGAGAGACCGCCGGGGCCGAGGGCGGACAGACGGCGCTTGTGGGTCAGGCCCGACAGCGGGTTCGTCTGGTCCATGAACTGCGACAGCTGGCTGGTGCCGAAGAACTCCTTGATGGAGGCGACGACCGGCCGGATGTTGATCAGGGTCTGCGGCGTGATCGCCTCGACGTCCTGGGTGGTCATGCGCTCGCGCACGACGCGCTCCATACGGGCGAGACCCGTACGGACCTGGTTCTGGATGAGCTCGCCCACGTTGCGCAGGCGGCGGTTGCCGAAGTGGTCGATGTCGTCGACCTCGACCACGATGTCGCGGCCGGTCTCGTCACGCCAGTCGACCTCGCCGGCGTGCAGCTTGACCAGGTACTTGATCGCGTTGATGATGTCGGGCTCGGTGAGCACACCGGAGTCCAGCGACTCGGCGTTGCCGAGCTTGCGGTTCACCTTGTAGCGGCCGACCTTGGCGAGGTCGTAGCGCTTCGGGTTGAAGTACAGGTTCTCCAGCAGCGTCTGCGCGGCCTCGCGCGTCGGCGGCTCGCCCGGACGCAGCTTGCGGTAGATGTCCAGCAGCGCGTCGTCCTGGCCCTGGGTGTGGTCCTTCTCCAGGGTGGCGCGCATCGACTCGTACTCGCCGAACTCCTCGAGAATCATCTCGTTGGTCCAGCCGAGAGCCTTGAGCAGCACGGTGACGGACTGCTTGCGCTTGCGGTCGATGCGGACGCCGACCATGTCGCGCTTGTCGATCTCCATCTCCAGCCAGGCACCACGCGAGGGGATGACCTTGCAGGAGTAGATGTCCTTGTCGGACACCTTGTCCAGGGTGGAGTCGAAGTACACACCCGGGGAGCGGACGAGCTGCGACACGACGACACGCTCGGTGCCGTTGATCACGAACGTGCCCTTGTGGGTCATGAGCGGGAAATCGCCCATGAAGACCGTCTGAGACTTGATCTCACCGGTCTCGTTGTTGGTGAACTCGGCCGTGACGAAGAGCGGGGCCGCGAACGTGAAGTCGCGGTCCTTGCACTCGTCAATGGAGTTCTTCGGCGGCTCGAAACGGTGGTCGCGGAAGGTCAGGGACATCGACCCGCTGAAGTCCTCGATCGGCGAGATCTCCTCGAAGATCTCCTCCAGACCGGACTTGGTGGGGACGTCCAGACCGTTCTCCAGCGCCTGCTCGACCCGGGTCTTCCAGGCCGCGTTGCCGAGCAGCCAGTCAAAGCTCTCGGTCTGCAGGGCCAGGAGGTTCGGGACCTCGAGGGGCTCCTTGATCTTCGCGAAGGAGACGCGGAGCGGGGCGGTGGATGCGGCGGAATTGTTCGAGGCGTTGCGCGGCGCGGCCAAGAGGGGGGTCCTTCCGAGGGCTCGGAGCTCACTACGCGCGTACCAGCCGGGCCTTCACGGGCTTGGTCCCGCCTCCCTCGCCACTGGCCTCCGCCGGGATCGAAGTCCCAGGTCAGAGCCGCTTTGCGGAGGTGGTGCCAGACCCCTTCGGGGCAACGCAAACTCCGGGCGACGAGTCACGGAGAAGCTAACAGGCAGCGCAAAGGGACAGTGTAGCCAAAGGCGACACTGCTGTCCAGCTCTGATTCGGAGACCGAATCGGAGACTCCTCCCGGTAGCCGTCGGGCGCGGACGCCCGCCGGGTACTGCACCGGCCCGGACTTGCCGGGCCCCACGACTCACGTGGAGTCACTTCCCGCCGGAGCCGCCGGTTATGCATCCGACGGAGGACCAACCGGGCCGACTCGCGCCTTGAGAATCGCGCGCCCCGCCGGGTTCGTCAAGGGCCCGCCTCCGGCGCGGACCTCGACCCCTTCATCGGGCCGGACCGCCCCGGCGTTACAGAAGCCGTGGTCGGGGCCTCACCCGATGACAGCGATCACCATACCCGCCCGCACCGACAGTGCCGAGTGAGCGTTCGGCCACACCGGTGTGTCCGGGCGCCGGCCGGCCCCGGAGGCCCGGGAACGGGGCCGCCGGGGCCGGGAACGGAAAAAGGCCGGGCCGACCACCACAAGGGTGATCGGCCCGGCCCCAGGCCCCCTCAGAGGGGGCGGCAAGTCACTTGACGGTGACCTTGGCGCCGGCGGCCTCGAGGGCGGCCTTGGCCTTCTCGGCAACGTCCTTGGCAACCTTCTCCAGGACCTTGGCACCGGCGGTGTCAACGAGGTCCTTGGCCTCCTTCAGGCCGAGGGAGGTCAGGGTGCGCACCTCCTTGATGACCTGGATCTTCTTGTCGCCGGCACCCTCGAGGATGACGTCGAACTCGTCCTGCTCCTCGACGGCCTCGGCGGCGGCGGCAGCGCCACCGGCGGCGGCAACGGCGACCGGGGCGGCGGCGGTGACGTCGAACTTCTCCTCGAAGGCCTTCACGAAGGCGGCCAGCTCGATGAGGGTGAGCTCCTCGAACTGCGCGAGCAGCTCGTCCTGGGACAGCTTCGCCATGATTGGCGTCCTTCCACTAAATCGGCAGGTGGTGCCGGATGTACGGGTTGGCGGGCGTACGGGCCCGCAGCGAGGCGTGGCCCCGGCCGATTACTCGGCCGCGGTCTCCTCGGCGGCGGGAGCCGGCGTACCGGCACCGCCCTGCTCGACCTTGTCGCGCAGCGCGTCCACGGTGCGGACGAGCTTCGACGGGAGGGCCTGGAAGAGCGCGGCAGCCTGGGACTGCTTGGCCTTCAGGGCACCCGCCAGCTTGGCGAGCAGCACCTCGCGGGACTCGAGGTCCGCGAGCTTCTTGATCTCGTCGGCGGACAGCGCCTTGCCATCAAGGACACCGCCCTTGATGACGAGAGCGGGGTTCTCCTTGGCGAAGTCACGCAGAGCCTTCGCCGACTCCACCGGGTCACCGGTGACGAAGGCGACAGCCGTCGGACCGGCGAACAGGTCGTCGAGCTCCGTGATCCCGACCTCATTGGCCGCGATCTTGGTCAGCGTGTTCTTCACCACGGCGTACTGGGCGTTGTCACCCAGGGAGCGACGCAGGGTCTTGACCTGCTTCACCGTGAGACCGCGGTACTCGGTCAGCACGGCCGCGTTCGAGCCACGGAAAAGCTCCGTGATCTCGGCGACGGCAGCAGCCTTGTCGGGCCTAGCCATAGGCTTACGCCTCCTTCCGTGATGTCGAAGTCGGGCCGACCGCGAGAGTCGACCATTCGGCCGCGAACCACTGGACGGAGGAAAGCCCCTGCGGAAAAGCAGATGAGCCCCGGTGCGCAGGCGCACGGGGCTCGGCGTGAACTCGACGGATCCACGTGCTGGGCACGCGACCCGGAGGTCAAAGCTCCAAACAGTCCTGCGCGGGCTGCCCGCGTACGAGACGCGGATCCTTCGGTCGCGCGCTCCCTGTCGGGTGCACGGCGACAACCAGCGGTCTTTGGCTTCCGCCACAGTAGCCGGACGCCGCTGTCCGGGGCAAATCGCCCCCGGCCGGCGCCCTGCCGAACCGGTTCAGCGGGCCAGCGGGGAGACGCCGCGGGTACCGGTGTCCACGGTGTCCGCCTCCGCCGGGGCCTGCACCGAGAGCGAGCCGCCGGGCTCGGTGTAGACCACCGAGTCGTCCAGCCGGCCGCCGCCGTCCCCGGTCCCGGTCCGCTCCATCCGGACCAGCTGGTCCTTGTCGTTCAGCCAGAGGTCCAGGGTCAGCGAGGCCGAGCCGCCGGGCGCCAGCGCGGTCCGCAGCCCCTCCCGGCGGGCCGGGGTGAGCTGGGTCTGCGCCGCCGCGTAGCGGGCCGCGTCGGTGGTCACCCGGTAGTGCTCGACCGTGGAGTCCTCGGACTTCTCCTCGCCGACGTACTGGGCGGTGATCCCCTCGGCGGTCGCGGCGGCCAGCGCCACCACCGGGTTGAGCAGGTCGATCAGCCCGGCGTACGGGATCTCCCGGTGCCCGTCCGGCCCCGGCGGACCGGTGAACCGCTCCCAGTGCCGCCCGCCCTGCCGGGCCGCGGTGGCCGCGTCGCCGCCCTCGTAGGCGACGGTGTCGACCACGATCAGCTGCTCGGCGGCGGCCGGGGTGGAACGTTTGACCTGGAGCGCCGTCTTCGGCTGCCAGAACAGCGGCCCGGAGCCGGCGTCCGCTCCCAGCCGGTAGCTCACCTTGGCCCGGCGGGCGGTCTGCATGGCCAGCTGGGAGGAGAGCAGCACCCCGTGCGGGGAGCGGTCGGTCGGCTTGGCCGGCCAGGTCGGCGAAGCGCTGCTGGGCGTCGGGGTGGCCTCGCCGGGCGTACTCGACGAGGCGGACGGCCCCGGGCCGTCGGCCGACGTGCACCCGGCCGGTCCGGCCGCCAGCACCGCGACGGCGACCACCGCCGCCAGCCGCTGCCGCACCGCCATCCACGCCTCCCCGTCCGATCGATCCGTCCGATCCGTCCGATCCGTCCGCCGCGTTCACACCCGACGGCCCCGCGGGCCGGAGCGTCCGCTCCCGCCCACCTTGCCACCCGGGCCCGCGCGACCCGGTGGCACCCCCCGCCACTCGGCCGCACGGCCCTCGTCCCGTCAGGGCGTCGGCCTGCCGGAGGGCGTGCCGGACGGACCGGACGGGGCGGCGGAGGACGGCCCGGCGGACGCACCGGCCGACGCACCGGCCGACGGCTCCCCGGACGGATCGGCGGCGGGCTCGGCGCCCTCGGCGATGTCCGTCGTGGTCACCACCGCGCCGGCCGTGCCGCGCACGGTGGACCGCACCCGCAGCAGCCGGTCCCCGGGGGCCACCCAGAAGTCGTACTCAAGGGCACCGACCCCGTTGCGCTCGTAGTAGCCGAGCACCTCGGTCAGCCGCGCGGGGCTCAGCCCCTCCTCGGCGCCGAAGTAGTCCGCCGGCGAGGCGGTGCCCCGGTAGTGCGCGACCGTCTCGCCGTTCAGCTGCTCGCCGCCGAGCGGGGTGAGCCGGCCGGCCAGCGCCATCGTGTGCGCCGGTCCGCCCGGGTTGGACAGCACGCCGGTGATCCAGCCGCCGACCCACCCGGTCGACCCGGCCGGAGCGGTCGCCGCCCGCGGGTCCAGCGACTCCGCCCGGCCCCGGTCCGCCGTCCTGGGCGCCGCTCCCGGGTGGTCCAGCTCCAGCGCACCGTCCTGGCCGCGCAGCCGCCCGGTGCCCAGCTCGTCGGTGACGGTCAGCTCGACCGCGTCGCGGGCGCCCCAGGACAGCGTCCCGTCCGCGCCGCGCCGCCCGGCCGGGCCCTCCTGGACCACCTGGACCCGCGCCCCGCCGCTGTCGTCCAGCCGCTGGGAGGCGGACAGCAGCACCTGCCGGGGCGGGCGCTGGGTGGGGCGGTCGCTGATCGGGGTCCGGTCGCCGGACACGGCCAGCACGCTGCACGCGGTCAGGCCGGCGGCGAGCAGCAGCAGGGCCGCCCCCTTGGCGGCGGGACGAAGGGCGGGCACGGCACTCCCCGGCGGTCGAACGGCGGCGGCCCCCCGGACGGGGGCACTCGGGCGGACCGGGCGAGCGTACGACGGACCGCGCACCGGTTCGCCCCACCGGGGGTATCGATCGGGAAACGACGGCGGGCCCGCACCCCCGGCGAAGGGGGTACGGGCCCGCCGTACGGACGTCGACTGCGATCAGACCGCGGCCGGGTCCTCCTCGACGAGGAGGTTGCGGGTGCGGTTCGGGTCCACCAGGATGCCGGGGCCGATGGTGGTCGAGAACGCGGTCTTCTTGATGTAGCGGCCCTTGGCGGCGGACGGCTTGGCGCGGAGCACCTCGTCCAGCGCGGCGGCGTAGTTCTCGACCAGCTGCTCATCGGTGAAGGAGGTCTTACCGATGATGAAGTGCAGGTTCGAGTGCTTGTCGACGCGGAACTCGATCTTGCCGCCCTTGATGTCGTTGACAGCCTTGGCGACATCGGGGGTGACGGTGCCGGTCTTCGGGTTCGGCATCAGGCCACGGGGACCGAGCACGCGGCCGAGGCGGCCGACCTTGCCCATGAGGTCCGGGGTGGCGACGACGGCGTCGAAGTCCAGCTTGCCCTTGGCGACCTCGTCGATGAGCTCGTCGGCACCGACGATGTCGGCACCCGCAGCACGCGCGGCCTCGGCACGCTCGCCGGTCGCGAAGACCAGGACCCGAGCGGTCTTACCGGTGCCGTGCGGGAGGATCACGGTGCTGCGGACCATCTGGTCGGCCTTGCGCGGGTCGACGCCCAGACGCATGGCGACCTCGACGGTGCCGTCGAACTTGCTGGTGCTGGTCGCCTTGGCGAGGCGGACGGCCTCGAGGGGGGCGTAAAGGCGCTCGCGGTCGACCTGGGCGTCCGCGGCCTTCAGGGCCTTGCTGCGCTTCATAGCTGCTCCTGAATGGTGAATGGAGTTGTGGTGTCACGGGCCTGCGCGGGCCCTACCACGGGGGACGAGAAGGGGTGATCAGCCCTCGACGGTGATGCCCATCGACCGGGCGGTGCCGGCGATGATCTTCTCCGCCGCGTCCAGGTCGTTGGCGTTCAGGTCGGGCATCTTGGTGGTGGCGATCTCGCGGACCTGGGCGCTGGTGAGCTTGGCGACCTTGGTCTTGTGCGGCTCGCTGGAGCCCTTCTCGATGCCGGCGGCCTTCAGGATGAGGCGCGCGGCCGGCGGCGTCTTCGTGATGAAGGTGAAGGAACGGTCGTCGTAGACCGTGATCTCCACCGGCACGATCATGCCGCGCTGCGACTCGGTCGCGGCGTTGTAGGCCTTGCAGAACTCCATGATGTTGACACCGTGCTGACCCAGCGCGGGGCCGACCGGCGGGGCCGGGTTGGCCGCACCGGCGTTGATCTGGAGCTTGATAAGCCCCGTGACCTTCTTCTTCTTGGGAGGCATGTCTCTCCGGGTCCTTCCGAGAGGTGATTGCTGGTGTGTGCGGAACCGGGGCGACACCCGGTCGCCAGCACACACATCGGACCAGGCTAACGCCTTGGCGTCGCTGGACCAAAACGGATTCGGGGCGGAGCCGTCGGCCCCGCCCCGAATCCGAAGACCGTGTGACTAGTTCTTCTGGATCTGGTCGAAGGAGAGCTCGACCGGGGTCTCCCGGCCGAAGATCTCGACCAGGCCCTTGACCTTCTTCGAGTCGGGGTTGATCTCGTTGATGGTCGCCTGCAGGGTCGCGAACGGACCGTCGGTGACGGTGACCGAGTCGCCGACCTCGAAGTCGAGGACCTGGATCTCGCTGGGCTTGACCGGCGAGGGCTTGCCGGCCTCCTTGGCCGCCTGGCGCTCGACGTCCGGGGCGAGCATCTTGACGACCTCGTCCAGGGTCAGCGGGTACGGGTCGTAGGCGTTGCCGACGAAGCCGGTGACACCGGGGGTGTTGCGCACGACGCCCCAGGACTCCGGGGTGAGGTCCATGCGCACCAGGACGTAGCCGGGGAGCTTGTTCTGGCGGATGGTCTTGCGGTCGCCGTTCTTGATCTGGACGACCTCCTCCTGCGGCACCTCGGCCTGGAAGATGTACTCCTCGACGTTGAGGGAGACGGCGCGCTGCTCCAGGTTCTGCTTCACCCGGTTCTCGTAGCCGGCGTAGGTGTGGATCACGTACCACTCGCCCGGCATGAACCGCAGGTCCTCGCGGAACTTGGCGACCGGGTCGACCTCCTCGGCCTCTTCGGTCTCCTCGGCGGCGGCCTCCTCGACAGACTCCTCGTCGGACTCGTCGGCCTCGTCGGTCTCCACGTGCAGCGCGGCCTCCTCGGCCGACTCCCCGGCCTCGGCCTCGTCGTACGCCTCGGCCTCGTCCTCGTCGGCGTCGACGGCGTCCACGATCTGCTGCTCGTCGGTCTCGACGTCGTCAGCCAGCTCGGCCGCGTCCTCGGCGGCGACATCCGCCTCGCGGACGGTCTCGTCGGCGTCGTACAGGGGGGACTCAGACACGGTGGCTGCTTCTTTCCTGGAGATGGTGAAGGTGGCGCGCTCCGCGACGATCCGGCGACGCTCCGCTCACGCGGTCGCCGGGAATTCGCCTCGGAGACTTCAACAGTACCGAGTCAACGGTAGCGGCCCCGTCCCGGCGACGCAGACAGCTCGACCCGGGCCGAGGACCGGCCCGGGTCGGGGAAGCTGATTCGAAGGTGGCAGACTGTGTCAGCCGAAGATCCAGAGGGCGGCCTTGGAGAAGCCGTAGTCGAGACCCCACACGAAGGCCATCACGATCACGACGAACACGACCACGACGCTGGTGTAGCTCATCAGCTGGTTGCGCGTCGGCCAGACGACCTTGCGGAGTTCGGCGATGATCTGCCGGTAGAAGAGCGCGAGCCGGGCGAAGACGCCCTTCTTGCCGCGCTTGCCGGACTTCTTGTCGCCAGAGCGCTTACGGCGCGACTCGCCCTCCGCGGGCGTGGTCTCGGCAGCGCCGTCGGTCCCCTCGGGGTTGCCGCTCTCAGGCGTTGCGGTGGAGCCCGTGGTCTCCGTCACTCGTCCTCACCTGAATCCGGGTCCTGCCGGACGTCGACTGCGTGCCCGAAAAGGGCACGAGCGGCCGGCTAACGGTGCTGATCGGCGCCCTCTCCGCATCAAGCCCGCTCGCTCTGTCGGAGCGAACGGGCTGATGACGGATCAAGCAGCAGGGCAAGAGGGACTTGAACCCCCAACCGCCGGTTTTGGAGACCGGTGCTCTACCAATTGAGCTATTGCCCTACGGAACCTCGCGGCCCCAGTAGCGTCCACCAACCTACCGCATCTTCCGTCGATCTCCGCACAGATTCTGTGCGGCGGCGGAGGCTCCGGTTCGTTCGGTGGCCGTCGAGCAGTGAGTGTACGTGGTCGGAGGGCGTTTGGTCGAACCTCTTCTTTTCCGGCTGTCGCCCCGGTCCCACCGGGCCGCCATGTGGACGGCCCCGTACACATGGCGAAACCGCCGTGCCCGGGCCGTGTGCGGTCTGCGACCATGCAGGCATGAGCGCTTCCACCCCGCAGCCCGACAGTTCCGTCCGCCCCGCCGACCGCCGCGTCTCCGCCCGGATCGGCGCGATCGCCGAGTCCGCCACCCTCGCCGTGGACGCCAAGGCCAAGGCCCTCAAGGCGGCCGGCCGTCCGGTCATCGGCTTCGGCGCCGGCGAGCCGGACTTCCCGACCCCGGACTACATCGTCGAGACGGCCGTCGAGGCCTGCCGCGACCCGAAGAACCACCGCTACACCCCGGCCGGCGGCCTGCCGGAGCTCAAGGAGGCGATCGCGGCCAAGACGCTGCGCGACTCCGGCTACGCGGTGGACGCCTCCCAGGTGCTGGTGACCAACGGCGGCAAGCAGGCGATCTACGAGGCGTTCGCGGCGATCCTCGACCCGGGCGACGAGGTCATCGTCCCGGCGCCGTACTGGACCACCTACCCCGAGTCGATCCAGCTGGCCGGCGGCGTGCCGGTGGAGGTCGTGACCGACGAGACCACCGGCTACAAGGTCTCGGTCGAGCAGCTGGAGGCCGCCCGCACCGAGAACACCAAGGTGGTGCTGTTCGTCTCGCCGTCCAACCCGACCGGCGCGGTGTACACCCGGGCCGAGGCCGAGGCGATCGGCCGCTGGGCCCTGGAGCACGGCCTCTGGGTGCTCACCGACGAGATCTACGAGCACCTGGTCTACGGCGACGCGGAGTTCACCTCGCTGCCGGCCCTGCTGCCCGAGCTGGCCGACAAGACCATCGTGGTCAACGGCGTCGCCAAGACCTACGCGATGACCGGCTGGCGGGTGGGCTGGGTGATCGGCCCCAAGGACGTCGTCAAGGCCGCGACCAACCTGCAGTCGCACGCCACCTCCAACGTCTCCAACGTGGCCCAGCGCGCCGCCCTGGCCGCCGTCTCCGGTGACCTCTCCGCGGTCCACGAGATGCGCACCGCCTTCGACCGGCGCCGCCGCACCATCGTGAGGATGCTCAACGAGATCGACGGCGTGGTCTGCCCCGAGCCCGAGGGCGCCTTCTACGTCTACCCGTCGGTCAAGGCCCTGCTGGGCAAGGAGATCCGCGGCCGGCGTCCGCAGAGCTCCGCCGAGCTCGCCTCGCTGATCCTGGACGAGGCCGAGGTCGCGGTCGTCCCCGGTGAGGCCTTCGGCACCCCCGGCTACCTGCGGCTCTCCTACGCGCTCGGCGACGCCGACCTCGCCGAGGGCGTCGGCCGCATCCAGAAGCTGCTGGGCGAGGCCCGCGACTGAGGAGTCAACCCCGATTGACCGGACCGCCCTCTTTCCACCCCTTCGGGGGACGGAAGGAGGGCGGTTCCCGTAGGCCCCCCCGATACGGCAGGATTCGTGAATGGAACGCCTGCTGAACCCGCGAGACGTCAGGGACCTTCCGAAGGCCCACCTGCACCTGCACTTCACCGGCTCGATGCGCCCGGCCACCCTGCTGGAACTGGCCGACAAGCACGGGGTCCGGCTGCCGGAGGCGCTCAGCTCCGGCGAGCCGCCCAAGCTGCGGGCCACCGACGAACGCGGCTGGTTCCGCTTCCAGCGCCTCTACGACACCGCCCGCTCCTGCCTGCGCGACGAGAGCGACATCCGCCGGCTGGTCCGGGAGACCGCCGAGGACGAACGGCGGGACGGCTCCCGCTGGCTGGAGATCCAGGTCGACCCGACCTCCTACGCGCCCCGGCTGGGCGGCCTGATCCCCGCCCTGGAGCTGATCCTGGACGCGGTGGAGGACGCCGCCGCGGCCACCGGCGTCGGCATCCGGGTCCTGGTCGCCGCCAACCGGATGAAGTCCCCGATGGACGCCCGGACGCTGGCCCGGCTGGCCGTCCGGTACGCCGACCGGGGTGTGGTCGGCTTCGGCCTCTCCAACGACGAGCGCCGCGGCCTGGCCCGCGACTTCGACCGGGCCTTCGACATCGCCCGCAAGGGCGGACTGCTGGCCGCCCCGCACGGCGGCGAGCTGGCCGGCCCGGAGTCCGTCCGGGACTGCCTGGACGACCTCGGCGCCGGCCGGATCGGCCACGGGGTGCGGGCGGCCGAGGACGAGCGGCTGATGCAGCGGCTGGCCGACCGTCAGATCACCTGCGAGGTCTGCCCGTCCTCCAACGTCTCGCTCGGCGTCTACGAACGCCCCGAGGAGGTCCCGCTGCGGCGGCTGTTCGACGCCGGGGTGCCGCTCGCGCTCGGCGCCGACGACCCGCTGCTGTTCGGCACCCGGCTGGCCGCCCAGTACGACCTGACCCGCGACGTCCTGGGCTTCTCCGACCAGGAGCTGGCCGAACTGGCCCGCCAGTCGGTGCGCGGCTCGTGCGCGCCCGAGAGCGTGCGCAAGGAGCTGCTGGCCGACATCGACGCCTGGCTGACCGCCTGAGCCGACGGACCCCGGGGACTGTCCTAGAGGGTGACGCCCACCATCACCGGCTCGTTGACCAGCTCCACCCCGAAGGCCGCGCGCACGCCGTCGCGGATCTCCCGGGCCAGGGCGAGCAGGTCCTCGGTGCTGGCCGCGCCGCGGTTGGTGAGCGCCAGGGTGTGCTTGGTGGAGAGGGTCGCCGGGCCGCTGCCGTAGCCCTTGCCGAACCCGGCCTTGTCGATCAGCCAGGCGGCCGAGGTCTTGGTGCACCCGTCCGGCGCCGGGTAGGCGGGGGCGGTCAGCTCGCGCCCGGCGGCCACCGCCAGGAAGGCGGCGTACTGCTCGGCGCTCAGCACCGGGTTGGTGAAGAAGGAGCCGGCCGACCAGGTGTCGTGGTCCGCCGGGTCCAGCACCATGCCCTTGCCGGCCCGCAGGGCGAGCACCGCGTCGTGCGCCTCGCGCAGGCCGACCCGCTCGTCCTGGGCCACCCCGAAGTGCTTGGCGACCTCGGCGTAGCGGACCGGGGTGGAACGCCCGGCCGCGTCCTCCAGCGCGAAGCGGACCCGCAGCACCACGTAGCGGTCCGGCTCCGCCTTGAAGCGGCTGTGCCGGTAGGAGAAGGCGCAGGCCTCGTTGCCGAGGGTGACGGTCCCGCCGGTGCGGCGGTCGTAGGCGACCACCTCGGTGACCGTCCGGGCGACCTCCTGGCCGTAGGCGCCGACGTTCTGCACCGGGGTGGCACCGGCCGAGCCGGGGATGCCGGCCAGGAACTCGATGCCGGCCAGGCCCGCGTCCACGGTGCGGGCCACCGCCTCGGCCCACACCTCGCCGGCCGCCAGCTCCAGCGCGGTGCCGTCGAGGGCGAAGCCGGTGGTGGCGATCCGCAGCACGGTGCCGGGGAACCCGGCGTCGCCGATCACCAGGTTGGAGCCGCCGCCGATCACCAGCAGCGGCTCCCCCGCCGCGTCCGCGGCGCGGACGGCGGCGATCACCTCGTCATCGGTGTGCGCGGTCACCAGGCGGCGGGCCGGCCCGCCGAGCCGCAGGGTGGTCAGCGGGGCGAGGGGGGCGTCGAGTTCTTCCAGCACGCCCCCAGCGTACGGGGGTCCCCCGCGCTCCCCCCGCCCGGACCGGGCGCGCTCAGGCCAGCCGGACGACCGCCCGGGACATGCCGAGCACCTTCTGGCCGGCGTACGTCGCCACCAGGTCGACCTGGACCTTCCGGTCGTCGAGCAGCTTGGCCACCTTGCCGGTGACATCGATCACCGAGCCGACCCCGTCGTTGGGCACCGGCACCGGGCGGGTGAACCGGACGCCGTACTCGACCACCGCGGCCGGGTCGCCGACCCAGTCGGTGACCACCCGGATCGCCTCGGCCATGGTGAACATGCCGTGCGCGATGACGTCGGGCAGGCCGACCTCCTGGGCGAACCTCTCGTTCCAGTGGATCGGGTTGAAGTCGCCGGAGGCGCCCGCGTACTGCACCAGTGTGGCGCGGGTCACCGGGAAGGACTGCGCCGGCAGCTCGGTGCCGGCCTCGACCTCGTCGTAGCGGACCGTCATCGGGCTCACTCCCCCGTCTTCTCGTCGGCGGCCCGGGCCACCAGGGTCATGACGGACGTCACCACGTGCTCGCCGGACTCGTCCGCGATCTCGCCGCGCACGGTGAGCACGTCGTTGCCGGCCAGCGACTTGATGTTGTCGACGGTGACCGCGACGGTCAGCCGGTCGCCGGCCCGCACCGGGCGGGTGTAGCCGAACTTCTGGTCGCCGTGCACGACCCGGCTGTAGTCCAGGCCGAGCTCCGGATCCTGGACCACCTGGGCGGCGGCCCGCATGCTGAGCAGGATCGGGAAGGTCGGCGGGGCGATCACGTCCGGGTGGCCGAGCGCCTTGGCCGCCTCCGGGTCGGTGTACGCCGGGTTGGCGTCACCCACGGCGACGGCGAACTCACGGATCTTCTCCCGGCCGACCTCGTAGGGCTCGGTGGGCGGATACGTCCGCCCGATGAAGGAGGGGTCGAGCGCCATCGGCAAGCTCCTCGGAAACGCGGTGGACAGACGAAAAAAACTCCGGACCGCAACCCAATGAGGGATGCGGCCCGGAGTCGAAGACCTGAGTTCACACAGGCCCGGTGCCCTGCGTGAGGGTCAGCGGGTCTCGCGGTGCGCGGTGTGCGAGTTGCAGCGGGGGCAGTGCTTCTTCATCTCAAGACGGTCCGGGTCGTTACGCCGGTTCTTCTTGGTGATGTAGTTCCGCTCCTTGCACTCCACGCAGGCCAGCGTGATCTTCGGGCGGACATCGGTGGCAGCCACGGGAGTGCCTTCCTTGGACAATGAATAAGAACACAGACAAGAGTAGCCGACCGGGAGTGCGATCTCCCGACCGACTACGCGGGGTAGCGGTGACCGGACTTGAACCGGTGACACAGCGATTATGAGCCGCTTGCTCTACCAACTGAGCTACACCGCCACAGTGATCCGGAGCACAGCCGAAGCTGACTCCTTCTCACCAGAGCCCCCATGCGGAATCGAACCGCAGACCTTCTCCTTACCATGGAGACGCTCTACCGACTGAGCTATAGGGGCGAACGAGGAAGAGATTACACGTTCCGCGCCCAGAGGTGAAATCCGTATCCGGCGGCGAAGTCCGCAGGTCCGCGGCGCGCACGGCCGGTCGATCGAAGGCCGGGCGTTCGACCGGCCTCCGCGGCCGCGGCCCGACCCGATACGACTATTGCCCGCCTCCCGGCGCCCCGGGCCCGCCGCCCGTAGGCTCGTCGCTCATTGACCCGAGCAGGAGCCGGACGCGAGAAGGAGCCGGGCGATGGACAGCGCAGCCGCCGACGGACCGCAGCCCGGCCCCGGCCCGGCCGCCAACCCGCTCGGGCACGGACCCGTCCTGCTGCTCACCGGGGCCAGGCTGGCGGACGGCCGGGTGGTGGACGTGCGGATCAGCGGCGACCGGATCCAGGCCGTCGGCACCGCCGGCGGGCTCGGCCCGCTGCCCGCCCTGCCCGGCGCCCCCACCGTCACCACCGGGGCCAGGATCGACCTGCGCGGCTACCTGCTGCTGCCCGCCCCCGCCGAGGCGCACGCGCACTACGACGTCGCCTTCTCCGCCGCACTGCCCGCTCCCCCGCCGGAGACCTCCACCGACCTCACCCGCCGGGTCACCGAGGCCGCGCTGACCTCGCTCGGCTACGGCGCGACCACCCAGCGCACCCACGTCCGGATCGGCGACGTGCACGGGCTGCGCCGGCTGGAGGCGGTGCTCACCGCCCAGCAGGCGCTGCGCGGCCTCGCCGAACTGCAGGCGGTGGCGATGCCCCGGCTGCTCACCGGCCGGGCCGGGGCGGACGGCCGGGCCCAGCTGCGGGAGGCGCTCAAGCTCGGCGCCACCGCGGCCGGCGGCTGCCCAGAGCTGGACCCCGACCCGGCCGGGTACGTCCAGCTGCTGCTGGAGGCCGCCCGGGAGGCGGACTGCCCGGTGGACCTGCACACCACCGCCGCCGACCCGGGCCGGCTGGCCCGGCTGGCCGGGGCGCTCGCCCCGCTGCGGCCCCGGGTGGTGCTCGGGCCGTGCGGATCCCTCGCGCCGGGCGCCTCGACGGTGCTGGCCAACGCCGGGATCCGGGTGGTCTGCCTGCCGCAGAACGGCGGCTGCGCGGGGCTGGAGGGCCAGGCCGCCGGGCTGCGGCCGGCGCTGCTGCGCGAGCTGGTGAAGGCCCGGGTGCCGCTGGCGGCCGGCAGCGGATCGCTGCGGGACGGCGCCAATCCGGTCGGGCGGGCCGATCCGCTGGAGGCCGCGTACCTGCTGGCGGCGACCGGCGTGCTGGACGTCGAGGCGGCCTACGACGCGGTGTCCAACCAGGCGCGGCTGGCGCTCGGGCTGCCGCCGGTGCGGGTGGACGCCGGTTTCCCGGCCGAGCTGCTGGCGGTGCGCGGGGACAGCCTGGCCGGGGCCCTGGCGGGCGGGCACAGCCGGCTCGTGGTGCACAGCGGACGGGTGGTCAGCCGGACCAGCGCGGTGCGCGAGTTCGCCGACACGGTGGCCCTGGCGCTGCCCCGGCAGGCGGACGGCACGGACGGGCGCGGGCCGAACGAGTGATCGGGGCGCGCGGCATGATCGCCGCGCGCCCCTCCCCCACCAACTGGCCGCCGGAGCGGCGAAGCGGCCCCAGGCATCCCCCACTGGAGCGGGGCCGCTTCCTCACCGCTGACGCTACGCCCGCGAACCGACCCTTCCGCCGGCCCTTGACGCCCTGTTGGCGCCGCGGGCCCCGTCCTTGACGGCTCGTTGACGCCCGACCCGCCGGGGCGCCTCCGGGACGCCGCCGGGGCGCCGTCAGGGCTCGTACCGGTAGCCGATCCCCGGCTCGGTGATCAGATGGCGCGGCCGGGCCGGATCGCGCTCCAGCTTCCGCCGCAGGCCGGCCAGGTAGACCCGCAGGTAGTTACCGTGCTGCTCCTGGCCCGGCCCCCAGACCTCGCGCAGGATCCGCCGCCCGGGCACCAGCCGGCCGGGGCTGGCCAGCAGCAGAGCGAGGATCCGCCACTCGGTCGGGGTGAGCCGCACCGGGCCGTCCGGGCCGGTCACGGTGGTGGCGGCGAGGTCCACGGTGTGGTCGCCGATCACCGGCGCGGACCCGGCCGGACCGGCGACCGGCGGGCGGCGCAGCACGGCCCGCAGCCGGGCCAGCAGCTCCTCCATCAGGAACGGCTTGGTGAGGTAGTCGTCGGCGCCCGCGTCCAGCGCGCCGATCCGGTCGGCGGCGCCGGAGCGGCCGGACAGCACGATGATCGGGACCGCGCTGCGGCGGCGCAGGCCGCGCAGGACGTCCATGCCGTCCAGGTCGGGCAGGCCGAGGTCGAGCAGGACGGCGTCCGGGCTGTGGTGCGCGGCGCGGTCCAGGGCCTCGCCGCCGGTGGCGGCAGTGCGGACGGCGTACTGCCGGGCGCCCAGGTTGATCCTCAGGGTGCGCAGCAGCGCGGGCTCGTCGTCGACGACGAGGATCTCGCTCATGCGGGGGCCTTCCCGGGGTTCGCGGACGACGGGACGTCGGCCGGTGCGAACTCGGACACCGGAACGTCGGACGGCGGAACGTCGGACGGCGGGACGTCGGACGGCGGAACGTCGGACGGCGGGACGTCGGACGGCGGCTTCGCGGCGGGCAGGGTGAGCAGCATGGTGGTGCCGCCGCCGGGGGTGTCCTCGACCTCCAGGCTGCCGCCCATCGCCTCGGCGAGGCCGCGGGAGAGGGCGAGGCCGAGGCCGACGCCCTGGGTGTTGTCGGTGTCGCCGAGGCGCTGGAAGGGCAGGAAGACCCGGTCGCGGTCCTCGGGGGCGATGCCGGGGCCGCGGTCGATCACCCGCAGCTCGACCCGCTCGGCGTGGTGGCTGGCGGCGACCAGGACGGGTGCGCCGGGGGCGTTGTACCGCAGCGCGTTGGTGATCACATTGGCGAGCACCCGCTCCAGCAGCGGCGGATCGGCGAGGACGGGCGGCACGGTCTCCAGGTCGAGCGGCTGGACGGGCGCGTACGGGTCGGCGAGCGAGTCGAGGGCGCGCGGCAGGATCTCGTCGAGATGGGTCTCGGCGAGGTGGAGGGTGAGCGCTCCGGCCTGGAGGCGGCTCATGTCGAGCAGGTTGTCCACCAGACGGGTGAGTTTGACGAGGGACTCGTCGGCGGTGGCGAGCAGCTCGGCCTGGTCCTCGGGCGAGAACTCGACGTCCGGGCTGCGCAGCGAGCCGACCGAGGCGAGCGCGGCGGCCAGCGGGGTGCGCAGGTCGTGGCTGACGGCGGCGAGCAGGGCGGTGCGCATCCGGTCGGCGGCCTTGATCGGTTCGACCTCGGCGGCGACCACGGCGAGCCGGTCGCGTTCCAGGGCGGCGGCGACGTGCGCGGCGAAGGCGGTGAGCACGCGCTGGTCGGCGGCGGGCAGCCGGCGGCCGGTGAGGACGAGGACGGCGTCGGGGCCGACCGGGACCTCGGTGGTCCCGTCGGCCTGCCCGGGGCCGGGTTCGCCGCCGCCGTCGCAGGAGGCCAGCACCTCCCCGCCGGCACGCTCCAGCAGGGCGACGGTCCGCATGCCGAAGGCGGTGCGGGACTTCTCCAGCAGGGCGGGCAGCGCGTCGGCGCCGCGCAGCACGCTGCCGGCCAGGGTGGACAGGGTCTCGGCCTCGGCGGTGGCCCGGGCGGCCCGGGCGGTGAGCCGGGCGGCGTGGTCGACGACCGTGGAGACGGTCAGCGCGACGGCGGCGAAGACCACCAGGGCGATGATGTTGTTGGTCTCGCCGATGGTGAAGTTGTGGACGGGCGGGATGAAGAAGTAGTTCAGCAGCACCGAGGCGACCAGCGAGGCCACCAGGGCCGAGGTCGCGCCGCCGAGCAGGGCCACGGCCACCACGCCGAGCTGGAAGATCAGCGCGTCGGTGGTGAGGTTGACGGTCTCGTGGAACTGCGAGAGCAGCGCGGTCAGCAGCCAGGGCACCACCAGGCCGGCGAGGAAGCCCGCGACGGTGCGCCGCCGGGAGTGCCGGCGGCCGAGCGCGGGCAGCCGGCCGCGGCCGGTGAACTCGTGGGTGACCATGTGGACGTCGATGTCCTCGGAGGCGTCCACGGTGGTCTCGCCGATGCCGGGGCCGGTGAGGAAGCGGGTGATCCGCCCGCGCCGGCTGGTGCCGAGCACGAGCTGGGTGGCGTCGTGGGCGCGGGCGAAGGCGAGCAGCGCGGTGGGGATGTCGTCGCCGACGACCACGTGGTAGCTGCCGCCGAGGCTCTCCACCAGCTGCCGCTGCTGGGCGAGCGCGCCGGAGGAGGCGCCGGCCAGGCCGTCGCTGCGGGTGACGTGGACGGCGAGCAGGTCGCCGCCGGCAGTGCGGTCCGAGATGCGGGCGGCGCGGCGGATCAGCGTCTCGCCCTCGGGGCCGCCGGTCAGCGCGACCACCACGCGCTCGCGGGTCTCCCAGACCCGGTCGATGTTGTGGCTGGCCCGGTAGTCCCGCAGGCCCTCGTCGACCCGCCCGGCCACCCAGAGCAGGGCGAGTTCGCGCAGGGCGGTGAGGTTGCCGACCCGGAAGTAGTGGGAGAGCGCGGCGTCCACCTTCTCCGCCCTGTAGACGTTGCCGTGGGCCATCCGGCGGCGCAGCGCCTGGGGGGCCATGTCGACGAGTTCGATCTGCTCGGCCCGGCGGACCACCTCGTCCGGGACGGTCTCGCGCTGCGGGGTGCCGGTGATCTTGCGGACGACGTCGTTCAGCGATTCCAGGTGCTGGACGTTGACGGTGGTGATGACGTCGATCCCGGCGGCCAGCAGGTCCTCGACGTCCTGCCAGCGCTTGCCGTTGCGCCCGCCGGGGATGTTGGTGTGGGCGAGTTCGTCGACCAGGGCGACGGCGGGCCTGCGGGCGAGCAGGGCGTCGAGGTCCATCTCCTCGAAGTCGGTTTCCCGGTAGGAGCGGTGGGCCCTCGGCAGCACCTCCAGACCGTCGAGCATGGCCTCGGTGTGCCGGCGGCCGTGGCACTCGATCCAGCCGACGACGACGTCCGCGCCGCGGTCCCGTCTGCGCCGTGCCTCGTCCAGCATCCGGTAGGTCTTGCCGACACCGGGGGCGGAGCCGAGGTACACCCTCAGCCGGCCGCGTCGGTGGCCGGTGCCGGGGGTGAGGTCGCGGGCCATGGGCGCTGCTCTTTCGTCGTCTGCGGCGTACGGGGGGACGGGGACGGACGGCGGGCCGATCCGGGTCCGGGGTGGTCCCCCGGTCCGGATCGGCCCGCCTCAGGCACTCGGCCGATCGACCGTCACCTCTGGTCCGCCAGCGCCCTGTTCAGCAGGACGACGTTGACGCCCGGCTGTCCGAGGAAGCCCAGGGACCGGCCGTCGGTGTACCTGTCGACCAGCTTGCGGACGGTGTCGGCCGGCAGGTCGCGGGCCTTGGCGACCCGGTCGGCCTGCTGCTCGGCGTAGGCGGTGGAGATGTGCGGGTCGAGGCCGGAGCCGGAGGCGGTGACCGCGTCGGCCGGGACGCTCGCCGGGTCGACGCCGTCGAACGCGGCGACGGCCTGGCGGCGTTCCTCGACGCTCTTGGCGAGGTCCTCGCTGTTGGGGCCCAGGTTGGAGGCGCCGGAGGCCTTGGGGTCGTAGGCGCCGGGCCGCGGCTGGAACCACTGCGGGTCCGGGCGCGGGGCCTCGTCCGGGTCGTCCGGGTTCTGCTTCGGCAGGTTGAAGCTCTGGCCCAGCAGGCTGGACCCGGCCTCCTTGCCGTCGGCCTTCACGATCGAGCCGTTGGCGTTGTCGTGGAAGACGGCCTGGGCGACGCCGGTGACCAGCAGCGGGTAGGCGATGCCGAGGAGCACCGTCAGGACCAGCAGGGCGCGCAGCGCGGTGAGGTGGGTCCGCACGGCGGTGGGCAGGGGCTTGGACATGATGCGTTCTCCTCTCGTACTAGTTGAGGCCGGGGATGAACTGGACGACCAGGTCGATCAGTTTGATGCCGATGAACGGGACGACGAGGCCGCCGAAGCCGTAGAGGCCGATGTTGCGGCGCAGCAGGGAGCCGGCGTCGGTGGGGCGGTACTTCACCCCGCGCAGGGCGAGCGGGATGAGGCCGATGATGACCAGGGCGTTGAAGACGATCGCCGAGGTGATCGCGGACTGCGGGCTGTGCAGGTGCATGATGTTGAGCTTTTCCAGGCCCGGGTACACGGCCGCGAACATCGCCGGGATGATCGCGAAGTACTTCGCGACGTCGTTGGCGATGGAGAAGGTGGTCAGGGCGCCGCGGGTGATCAGGAGCTGCTTGCCGATCTCGACGATCTCGATCAGCTTGGTGGGGTTGGAGTCCAGGTCGACCATGTTGCCGGCCTCCTTGGCCGCCATGGTGCCGGTGTTCATCGCGACCCCGACGTCGGCCTGGGCGAGGGCGGGGGCGTCGTTGGTGCCGTCGCCCGTCATCGCGACCAGCTTGCCGCCGGCCTGCTCCTTCTTGATCAGGGCCATCTTGTCCTCGGGGGTGGCCTCGGCGAGGAAGTCGTCCACGCCCGCCTCCTCCGCGATGGCCCGGGCGGTCAGCGGGTTGTCGCCGGTGATCATGACGGTCCGGATGCCCATCCGGCGCAGCTCGTCGAACCGCTCCCGCATGCCCTCCTTCACCACGTCCTTGAGGTGGATGACGCCCAGGACCCGGGCGGGCGCGTCGCCCGTCCTGGTCGCGACGACCAGCGGCGTGCCGCCGGCCGCGGAGATGCCGTCGACGAGGGAGGAGACCTCGTCGGTGACGCCGCCGCCGTTGCCCGTGACCCAGGCGGACACCGCCGCGGCCGCGCCCTTGCGGACCTGGCGGGTCCCCTCGGGCTCGTCGAGGTCGACGCCGGACATCCGGGTCTGCGCGGTGAACGGCACCCAGGCGGCATGGGCCAACTCGCCCTGGGCGCGCGCCCGCAGGCCGTACGCCGTCTTCGCCAGGACGACGATCGAGCGGCCCTCCGGCGTCTCGTCGGCCAGCGAGGAGAGCTGGGCGGCGTCGGCCAGCTCCCCGGTGGACACCCCGGTCACGGCGAGGAACTCGGCGGCCTGGCGGTTGCCGAGGGTGATGGTGCCGGTCTTGTCGAGCAGCAGGGTGTTGACGTCGCCGGCGGCCTCGACGGCGCGTCCGGACATCGCCAGCACGTTGCGCTGGACCAGCCGGTCCATGCCCGCGATGCCGATCGCGGAGAGCAGCGCGCCGATCGTCGTCGGGATCAGCGCCACGATCAGCGCGACCAGCACGATCATCGGCTGCGGGGCGCCCGCGTAGGTGGCCATCGGCTGGAGGGTGACGACCGCGACCAGGAAGACGATCGTCAGCGAGGCCAGCAGGATGTTCAGCGCGATCTCGTTGGGCGTCTTCTGCCGGGCGGCGCCCTCGACCAGGGCGATCATCCGGTCGATGAAGGTCTTGCCGGGCTCGGAGGAGATCCTCACCACGATCCGGTCGGACAGCACCTTGGTGCCGCCGGTCACCGCGGAGCGGTCACCGCCCGACTCGCGGATCACCGGCGCGGACTCGCCCGTGATCGCCGACTCGTCGACCGAGGCGACGCCCTCGACGACGTCCCCGTCGCCCGGGACGGTCTGCCCCGCCTCGACCACCACGTGGTCGCCGAGCCGCAGGGCGGTGCCGGGCACCTCCTCCTCGGCCCGCGACGCCGGCCAGCCGGTCAGCCGACGGGCCGTGGTGTCGGTCTTGGTGCGGCGCAGGGTGTCCGCCTGTGCCTTGCCGCGGCCCTCGGCGACGGCCTCGGCCAGGTTGGCGAAGACCGTGGTCAGCCAGAGCCAGACGGTGATCGCCCAGGCGAACACGCTCGGATCGGCTATCGCGGAGACCGTGGTGACGATCGAGCCGACCTCGACCACGAACATCACCGGGTTCTTGACCATCACCCGGGGGTCGAGCTTCTTCACCGCGTCCGGCAGCGACGCCAGGACCAGCTTGGGGTCCAGCAGGCCGCCGGAGACCCGGTGCGCCGCCGCGGCGGACGCCGGCTGCGGGGCCGGCTGTTCGGTCTTCTCGGTAAGGGTGGACGACATCAGGAGAGACCTTCCGCGATCGGCCCGAGGGCCAGGGCCGGGAAGTAGGTGAGGCCGACGACGATCAGGACGACGCCCGACAGCAGGCCCACGAACAGCGGCTTGTGGGTGGGCAGGGTGCCCGGGGTGGCGGGGACCGGCTGCTGCTGCGCGAGCGCGCCGGCCAGGGCGAGGACGAAGACCATCGGCAGGAACCGGCCGAACACCATGGCCAGGCCGATCGCGGTGTCGTACCAGTCGGTGTTGACCGTGATGCCGCCGAACGCCGACCCGTTGTTGTTCGCGCCCGAGGTGAACGCGTACAGCACCTCGGAGAAGCCGTGGGCACCGGTGTTGAGCATCCCGGCCCGCTCGCCCGGCAGCGCCATCGCCGTACCCGTGCCGACCAGCACGAGCGTCGGCGTGGTCAGGATGTAGAGGGAGGCGAACTTCATCTCCCGCCCGCCGAGCTTCTTGCCCAGGTACTCCGGGGTGCGCCCGACCATCAGACCGGCCACGAAGACCGCCACGACCGCCAGCACCAGCATCCCGTACAGGCCCGAGCCCACCCCGCCGGGCGCGATCTCGCCCAGCATCATGTTGAACATCGTCAGCCCGCCGCCGAACGGCGTGTACGAGTCGTGGAAGGAGTTCACCGCACCGGTCGAGGTCAGCGTGGTCGAGGCCGCGAACACCGAGCTGGCCGCGATGCCGAACCGCTGCTCCTTGCCCTCCATCGCGCCGCCGGCCGCCTGCAGGGCGCTGCCCGCGTGCTGCGACTCGGAGAAGGTGATCAGCGCCGTCGAGGCGATCCAGAACAGCGCCATCACGGAGACGATCGCGTAGCCCTGGCGGTGGTCGCCGACCATCCGGCCGAAGGCGCGCGGCAGCGCGAACGGGATCAGCAGGATGAGGAAGACCTCGACCAGGTTGGAGAAGCCGCTCGGGTTCTCGAACGGGTGCGCCGAGTTGGCGTTGTAGAAGCCGCCGCCGTTGGTGCCCAGCAGCTTGATGACCTCCTGGGAGGCCACCGGCCCGCCCGGGACCGCCTGCGGGTCGCCCGCCAGGCCGGCCACCTCGTGGAAGCCGTGGAGGTTCTGCACCACGCCGCTCGCCACCAGGACGAGTGCGAAGACGACCGCCACCGGCAGCAGCAGCCGCAGGCTGATCCGGGTGAGGTCCACCCAGAAGTTGCCGACCCGGTCGGTCCGGTTGCGCGTGAACCCGCGGATCAGCGTGGCGACGACGGCGATGCCGACGGCCGCGGAGACGAAGTTCTGCACCGCCAGGCCGGCCATCTGGGCCAGGTGCCCCATCGCGGCCTCGCCGCTGTAGGACTGCCAGTTGGTGTTGGCCACGAAGGAGATCGCGGTGTTCCAGGCCTGGTGGCCCGGCATCTGCTCGACGCCCAGGCCCAGCGGCAGCCACTGCTGGAGGCGGATCAGACCGTAGAGGAAGAGGACGGAGACGGCCGAGAAGGCCAGCACCGAGCGCAGGTAGACCGACCAGCGCTGGTCGGCGTCGGCGTCCACGCCGATCACCTTGTAGAGCGCCTTCTCGGCTCTCAGGTGCTTGGAGGTGGTGAGGATGCGGGCGATGTGGTCGCCCAGCGGCCGGTAGCACAGGGCCAGCGCGCCCACCAGGGCGAGGACCTGCAACCAGCCCGCGAGAGTCGAGCCCATGTCAGAACTTCTCCGGGTAGATCAACGCCACGACGAGGTAGCCGACGAGCGCGACGGCCACGATGAGACCCACGACGTTCTCCGTACTCATGCGCCCACCTCGCTACGCTCGGCAGCCGCTTCGCACCACGCGCCGCTCTTGATGGTTCGCTCGCTACGCTTGCTCACAGCTTCTCCACCCCCCGCGCGATCAGGGCGATGACGCCGAACACGGCGAGCGTGACGGCGACGTAGATGAGATCGGACATGGCTCCACCACGGTGGCTCGGAGGTGGCCGGCCCCCGCGCTCCGGGACGGACCACGGTGCGCGGGGCGCGGCGCCGGCGGCGGGCCGGCAAGGCCAGCCAACCGCGCTCACGGAGCGTCAACGGCTCTCTTGACGCCCTCCATACGGCGTCCGTTCGATTGTTGACGGCCCCCATACGGGGGCTTGTCCTGGCCGTGACCGGGTGCGCGAAGGCCCCGGACGGCGGGTGCCGTCCGGGGCCTTCGCGCCCGTGTCCGGGCCTTCGTGCCCGTGCCCGGGGCGGCTACCCGCGCTCGGGGGCTGCCGCCGTCTCCCGCTCGGGGGTTGCCGCCGCCTCCCGCTCGGGGGTTGCCGCCTTCTCCCGCTCGGCCCGCACCGACGGCTCGCCGCGCCGGACCGCGCCGGGGGCGCGCCGCGAAGGCCGGTTCGCCCGGCTGGAGGAGGTCAGCTGCCACGGCACGCTGATCACCATCACCCCCGGCGTGAACAGCAGCCGGCTCTTCAGCCAGAGCGCCGACTGGTTGTGCAGCAGGTGCTCCCACCAGTGGCCGACCACGTACTCGGGGATGAACACCGCCACCGCGTCCCGCGGACTGGCCCGCCGCTGGTCCCGCACGTACTGCACCACCGGCTTGGTGATCTCCCGGTAGGGCGAGTCCAGCACCTTCAACGGCACCTGGACGTCCAGCTCCCGCCAGCGGCGCTCCAGTTCCCCGGTGGCGTCCTGCTCCACCGCGACGGTGAGCGCCTCCAGCGAGTCCGGCGCGAAGGCCTGGGCGTAGCCGAGCGCCCGCAGGGTCGGCTTGTGCACCTTGGAGACCAGCACGATGCCGTGCACCTTGGACGGGCGCACCGGCTCGGCCGGCCCGTCCTCCACCGCCAGTTCCTCGGCGACGCTGTCGTAGTGCCGCCGGATGCCGCGCATCATCAGCCACAGCACCACCGCCGCGACCACGGCCAGCCAGGCGCCCTGGGTGAACTTGGTCAGCAGCACGATGACCAGCACCAGTGCCGTGGTGACCGCGCCGAAGAAGTTGATCGCCCGGGAGCGCTGGGCGGCGCCGCGCACCGACGGGTCGGTCTCGGTGGCCAGGGCACGGTTCCAGTGCCGCACCATGCCGATCTGCGACAGCGTGAAGGAGGTGAAGACGCCCAGGATGTAGAGGTGGATGAGGCTGGTGACGTCCGCGTCGTACAGCCAGAGCAGCCCGCCGGCCACCACCGCGAGCGCGATGATGCCGTTGGAGAAGGCCAGCCGGTCGCCGCGGGTGTGCATCTGCCGGGGCAGGTAGCGGTGCTCGGCCAGGATCGAGGCGAGCAGCGGGAAGCCGTTGAACGCCGTGTTGGCCGCCAGGATCAGCACCAGCGCGGTGACCGCCTGCACGGCGTAGAAGAGGACGCTGTGGTCGCCGCCGAAGATCGCCGACGCCAGCTGGGCGATCACGGTCTGCTGGGGCGCGCTCGCGCAGTCCCCCGGGAAGCCGCTGAGGTGGCAGGTGTCGTCGGCGATGTGGACCTTGGAGATCAGCGCCAGCGAGGTGATGCCGACGAACATGACCACGGCCGTGGTGCCCATCACGGCCATCGTCGCGGCGGCGTTCCTCGACTTCGGCGCCCGGAACGCCGGCACGCCGTTGGAGATCGCCTCCACGCCGGTCAGCGCCGTGCAGCCGGAGGCGAACGCCCGCAGCCCCAGCATCAGCAGTCCCAGCCCGGCCAGGGTGTCCTTGCCGTCCTCCGGCACGATCCCGTACGCGGCGCTGGACGCCACCGGCGCGTCGCCGAACGCCACCCGGATCAGGCCGGTGACCACCATCAGCAGGATCGCACCGATGAACAGGTAGGTCGGCGCGGCGAAGGCCTTGCCGGACTCGCGGACGCCGCGCAGGTTCATCGCCATCAGCAGCACGACGAAGCCGAGCGCCAGCTCCACCCGGTGGTCCGCCAGCGAGGGCAGCGCCGAGATGATGTTGTCCACGCCGGAGGCCACCGAGACGGCGACCGTCATCACGTAGTCGACCAGCAGCGAGGCGGCCACCACCAGGCCCGAGTTGGCGCCCAGGTTGCGGGAGACCACCTCGTAGGAGCCGCCGCCGCTCGGGTAGGCGTGCACGACCTGGCGGTAGGACATCACCACGACGGCCATCAGCGCGACCACGCCGGCCGCGACCCACGGGGTCAGGTAGAGGAAGGCGGTGCCGCCGACGGTGAGCACCAGCAGGATCTCCTGGGTCGCGTAGGCGACCGAGGACAGCGGGTCGGAGGCGAAGATCGGCAGGGCCAGGCGCTTGGGGAGCAGGGTCTCCCCGAGCTCCTCGCTGCGCATGGCTCTGCCGATCACGAGGCGCTTGAGCGCCTGGGGCACGTTGAACACATCGGCGAGCGTAAGCGCGTGCGAGGGGCGCGCAATGGGCCGTTCCGGCGTGCCCCGATCGCCGGGAACGCCGGAGGGGCGGGATGTTTTCGCAGGTCGAAGCCGCTATGGGCGGGGCCTGCCGGGCGGGGCGGGGGCGTTTCGAGGGCGCTAAGGGGGGCCGTTAAGACATCGTCAAGATATGACGATCGGACCACTTACATCGGACATATCACCGTAATTCCATCGGGGGGGGGGCGATTGTCCGACTTCCCACTTCCCGCCGCTTCCCGCCACTTCCCGCCACTTCCCGCCGCCGCCCACCTCCCCGACCGTTCACATCCGCATCCGGAGCCGGCAGACCACCGCGTCGGTGTGCCGGCGCAGCGCCCGGTCGATGACGGCGCCGCGGCGGTTCTGCAGGGCGCGCTGCCACGGGCGGGCGGGTTCGACCTCGGGGATGAGCACGGTGAGGCGGTCGTAGGCGTGCTCGGCGGCGAGGTCGTTGACGAAGGCGGCGATCGGCGGGCCCAGGCGGCGGTGGGCGTCGGGGATCCCGATCAGCGGCACGCCGGGCTGCCACAGCTCCCAGTCCCGGCGCAGCGCCTCGGCCTCCTCCGGCTCGTGGACGACGGTGACCGCGAGGACCTCGTCGCCGAGTGAGAGCGCGGCGGAGAGTCCGTCGCGGGTGAGGCGGGTGATGGCGGTGACGGGGACGACGACCAGACTGCGCTGCGGGGTGAGCGGGCCGGGGACGCGGCCCAGCTCCAGTCGTTCGCCGATCCTCGCGTAGCCCCGGTGCACCGCCTCGAACAGCAGCACCAGCAGCGGCAGCGCCAGGCAGATGCCCCAGGCCCCCTCGGTGAACTTCGTTCCGGTGACGACGAGGGCGGCGGTGCCGGTGAGCAGCGCGCCGAACCCGTTCAGCGCCGCCCTCCACCGCCAGCCGGCCGGTTTCCCGGCGCACCAGTGGCGGACCATGCCCACCTGGCAGATCGTGAAGCCGACGAACACGCCGATGGCGAAGAGCGGGACCAGGCTGTTGACGTCGCCGCCCGAGCCGACCAGCAGCAGGGCGGAGACGGCGGCCAGGAAGAGCACGCCGTGGCGGTGGACCTGGCGGTCGGCGCGCAGGGCGAAGACGTGCGGCAGGTGGTGGTCGCGGGCCAGCAGGTGCAGCAGGACCGGCAGTCCGCCGAAGGAGGTGTTGGCGGCCAGGCCCAGCAGGACGACGGTGGCGAACTGCACCAGGTAGAAGCCGGCGCCGTGGCCGAGCGAGGCGTCGGCCAGCTGGGCGAGCACGGTGACCCCCTCGACCGGCTGGAGGTGGAAGCGGCCGATCAGCACGGCCAGTCCGATCAGCATCACGCCGAGCAGCGCGCCGAGCGCGACCTCGGTGCGCTGCGCGCGCTTCACGCCCGGCGCACGGAAGGACGGGACGGCGTTCGCCACCGCCTCCACACCGGTCAGCGCCGAACAGCCGGCCGCGAAGGCCTTGAGCAGCAGCAACGCACCCACCGCCGCGGCGTTCTCCGTCAGCACCGACGCGTGCCCGTCGGCCGCCGCCGTGCTCACCGGTGCGTCCCGGAACAGGCCGACCACGACGATCGCCAGGATCGACAGCACGAAGACGGCGGTCGGCGCCATGAACCAGCGGGCCGACTCGGCGATCCCGCGCAGGTTCACCGCCGTCACCAGCGCCAGCACGCCCAGGCAGAGCCAGACCCGGTCCTCGTACAGGCCCGGCACGGCGGAGGTGAGCGCCGCCACGCCGGCCGTCACCGACACCGCCACGTTCAGCACGTAGTCGACCACCAGCGAGGCCGCCGCCGTCAGCGCCGTCCGCCGGCCCAGGTGCGTCTTGGCCACCGCGTAGGAGCCGCCGCCGTCCAGGAACGCCGCGATCACCTGCCGGTACGAGGCGACCAGGACCGCCAGCAGCACCGCGATCGCCGCCGTGACGGGCAGCGTGAACCCGAGGCCGTACGCCCCCGCCGCGGCGAGCACCAGCACCACGGACTCCGGCCCGTACGCCACCGAGGCCATCGCGTCCAGCGAGAGCGCCGCCAGCCCCCCGAGCGCGGTCAGCCGGTACCGGTCCGGGGTGCCGCCGCCGGTGTCCGGCGGCTCGGGCTCGGCGGTGAGGGCCGGGGCGAGGGGGCTGGACATCGGACGGAACCTCCGCAGTCGATCGGTTGCTCCGATCCTGCGGCGGGACCCGGCCCCACCCGGCGGCCCCTACGCGTTCCTGACGCGCCGTCGCCCGCTCTTGACGGGCCCTTGACGGCCGCGGGGGCGACTGGGCGGGGTGGGCGGACCGCTGTCCCGGCGGGCGCCGGTTGGGAAGACGATCAGCTCTTACGGAGGACTCCCGACGCGTGCGCGCACGACCGGGACTGCTCGGCGGCCAAGCTGAACGGCCCGACCCCACCCCTGCCCCACCACTGTGCTGCCTGACCCAGGTAATTGCAAGTCATTCGCAATAACGCCCACCCCTCGCCATCCACTACCCTCCGCACATGCTCAACTACCCTCCGGCGCCCGCCTCCCCCCTCCTCCTCATCGACCTGGACCACACCCTGGTCGAACGCGACGGCGACGCCGACGCCTGGGCCCCCGCCTTCTGCGCCGCCCACGACCTGCCCGCCGAGGCCGCCCCCGTCGTCCGCACCCTCTTCCGCGCCGACCGCTCCCCCACCGGCTTCGGCCGCATCGGCGCCCGCTTCCGCCTCCCCCACTCGGGCGCCACCCTCTGGGAGGAGCACGTCACCCACGAGGCCGGCCGCACCCACCTGATCCCCGGCGTCCCCGAAGCCCTCGCCGCCCTCCGCGCGGCCGGCTGGACCATCGCCGTCGTCACCAACGGCCGCGCCGACATCCAGCGCGCCAAACTCGCCCGCACCGGCCTGCTTCCCGCCGTCGACGCGGTCTGCGTCTCCGAAGAGGCCGGCGTCCGCAAACCCGACCCCGCGATCTTCCACCTCGCCGCCGCCCGCCTCGGCCGCACCCTCGCCCCCACCGACTGGATGGTCGGCAACAACCCCGACACCGACCTCTGCGGCGCCCACGCCACCGGCATCCGCTCCATCTGGATCACCCCCACCCCGGCCCCGCCCCTCCCCCCGTCCCACCCCACCCCCACCCACACCGCCCCCGACACCCCCACCGCCGCCACCCTCCTCCTCGCCCTCCCCCAATGACCCCCGGGGCGCCGAAGGACCCCCGATCCACACCTCCGTGAATCGGGGCCATCCACCCCACGACCGGCACAGCCTGCGCGACAACTCCCCGGACCGCCGACCAGGCGCGTCCCGACCCGCGGACCCCTGATCACGGCCCGGACCCGGTCCGGATCACGCTCTCGGCACTCCCGACCAACCCGCCTCCGCACGTACCCGAAGGGCCGGGTCCGGGCAGCATCCCCGCTGCCCGGACCCGGCCCTTCGGCACTTCTGACAACGCCTCGACAGACAGGCTCCCGACACCAAGGTCGAACCGGCCTGCGGGTGACGGGCGCCGAGCAACTCGATCAGCGCCGAGCCACCGGACAGCCCGCCACGGCCGAGCCACTCATCCCGAACTCCCCCGGAGCGGCATTCGCAAGCGGCCGCGGCGGTACCGCGGGTGCTCGAATAGACAAAACAGCCCCTGACATGCGTTTCCGCATGTCAGGGGCTGTTTCTCTATCCTGTGGCTGGTGCAGGGTTCGAACCTGCGTAGCTTGCGCGACAGATTTACAGTCTGCTCCCTTTGGCCGCTCGGGCAACCAGCCAGGATTTTCGTCTTCCGGGGTCTCGCCCCGTTCGACTGGGTAAACCTTACCTGATGCCGGGGGGTGGTTCGCCACCCGGTTCGGTGGGGCGCGATCGGCGGGTGTGGCGCGGCTGTCCTGGGCGGCGGCGGGGGCCGGCTGGATAGGCTGGGGCGGCGGGCGCCCAGTGCGGCGGGCCGTGTCAGTGCAGCCAGAGCATCAAGGAGACCAACACCCATGGCCGACTCCAGTTTCGACATCGTCTCGAAGGTCGAGTGGCAGGAGGTCGACAACGCGATCAACCAGACCTCCCGCGAGATCGCCACGCGCTTCGACTTCAAGAACGTCGGCGCCGACATCAAGCGCTCCGGCGAGACGATCGAGATGAAGGCCAACGGCGAGGAGCGCGCCAAGGCCATCCTGGACGTGCTGCAGAGCAAGTTCATCAAGCGCGGTCTGTCACTGAAGGCGCTGGACGCCAAGGACCCGCAGCTGTCCGGCAAGGAGTACAAGATCTTCGCGGACGTGAAGGAGGGCATCTCCCAGGACGATGCCAAGAAGATCGCGAAGATCATCCGGGACGAGGGCCCGAAGGGCGTGAAGGCCCAGGTCCAGGGCGACGAGCTCCGGGTCAGCTCGAAGAGCCGTGACGACCTGCAGACCGTCCAGGCCCTGCTCAAGGGCAAGGACCTGGACTTCGCGATCCAGTTCGTGAACTACCGCTAGCAAACCCCGCTGACCTGCGGAAACGCTAGCTTTCCGGCCCGGGAGGGCACATCGAGGGCACAATGCGGAAGACAGCCTCGATCGCAGCCCTCGTTGTGTCCTCCTCGTCCGGCCACAGGTGCGTGTAGGTGTTGAGCGTGATCGACGGCTTGGCGTGGCCGAGACGCTTCTACACCGTCTTGACGCTCTCGCGGTGCTTGATCAGCACCGAGGCGTAGAAGTGCCGAAGGTCGTGCATCGTCACGTCGTCCGGCACGTGCCACAGAACGCGTGCCCCGCCTTACGGCCGCACCGTTTCTCCCACGTCTTGAGGGCATCCTCGCACCGCTTCGCGGGGGCCTTCAGAGGCGACAAGAGCCTCCTCGTTCAGCAGCGAGGCCAGGAAGGTAACCGGCAGGTCGGCCAGGCGGTCGTCGGCTCGACTGGAGCTGCATCCCGCAATGACGGCGATCGCCCTGCCGACCAGCATCTCCGCTCAACGGTGCAAGTTGGCACGGCGACTGTACGGCGACCAGGCAAAACGCGGACTCGGAGAGCACACCAGTCTCCAGTGCCAGACGGATGACGATCACCAGCCCAGTTTCGTTGACACCCACCTCGGGCACCGCCAAGCATCTGCGCTATTGGAGAACTGGTCCGGCTGGGCCGAATTCGCCCGTCAAGGTGGCTAGGCTGACGGGCATCCACGGGAGGGGCGGGCAGTGACCGAGGTCGTATTCATACACGGCATCAGTAAGCAATACCTCAGCGAGGACTCGTTGGCCCGGGATGTGGTGCCGGAGTTGCTGGGAGGCGTGCGGCTGGCCGGCGGCCCGGTGCCTGCCAGTAATGACGTAGGCGTCGCCTTCTACGGCGACGTGTTCCGCCTTAGCGGTACCCGCAGCGGCCACTACCCCCGTTACGATGCCGCCGACGTCGAGAGCGAGGAGGAGTTCGCGCTCCTCATGACATGGTGGGCGGAAGCAGCCCGCACCGACTCCGGAGTACCCGGCCCCGACGAGGCAGGTGGGCGCGGTGCCGCCGGGTGGGCGGCCACACGGGCGTTGCGGCTGCGAGCAGTGCGGGCGGCACTTGACGCCCTCACAGGAGCGCGGTATCTGCGGGGTGTCCTCGATCAGGCACTCATCGCCGATCTGAAGCAGCTGACCGGCTACTTCACCGATCCGTCTGTGCGGAGCACGGCGCGGGAGCGGCTGGCCGCCCGGATCACACCGCAGACCCGCGTGGTCGTCGCGCACTCGCTCGGCTCGGTCGTCGCCTACGAGACCCTCTGCGACGAGCGGTTCAACGCTGGATGGGACATCCACGCCCTGGTCACACTCGGCTCACCGCTCGGCATGGGCGCGCTCGTCCTCGATCGGCTGCAGCCCGCGCCAAAGGATCGTCAGGCACGGTGGCCCGTACCACTCCGCTCCTGGACCAACATCGCGGACGCCACTGACATCGTCGCCGCCGTCCGCGACCTCCGCCCGCACTTCGGCCCCCGCGTCACTGATTTGACCGTCCACAACGGCGTCCACATGCACGACGCCACGCGGTACCTCACGGCCGTAGAGACCGGTCGGGCCATCGCCGCAGGACTCGTCCGGGCAGACGGGGACGGCCCATGCGCTACCTAATCGCCGCTGGCACCCGCCACTACCCTCGGCACCCGGGCCTCGCGGAGCTGCCCCAGGCACACGAGGACGTCGACCGCATTGTGCAGTTCCTCACCTCGGCAGAGATGGGGTATAGCCGGGTGCTGGAGGCACACTCCGAGGACCCCACCGCAGCGGACTTCGAGGACGCGCTCTCCTCATGGTGCCTTGAGGCAGAGCTCACTGCCGATGACGTGATCACCGTTTACTACGCCGGGCACGGCGACGAACCGACGCCGGGTGGTCGCTACCGCCTGGCCTGTACCGGCAGCCGGGAGGGACATGCCCGCTCATGGCTGTCGCTGGACAACCTCACCGAGGCCCTCGCGGCATCGCCGGTGCGCCACGTCCTCTTCATCATCGACGCGTGCCATGCCGAGGTGGGCGCCGCCGAAATCGGGACCGTGGCCAACGGCATCGTCGCGGCTCGACCGCGCTCCGACGCCTACGGCTCCGGCACGTGGGTGCTGGCCTCCGCCCGGCACCGCGACGTCGCGATGGACGGCGCGTTCGTCACGCGTCTGGTGGCCGCCTGCGAGCGGGGCGACGGTCCGTCCCAGCGCTTCCTCTCCCCTGCAACAGTGACCGACCGCGTCAACCGCGTCTTCATGGCAGATGGGTACCGGCAGCGCGCCGCTTGCTCCTCGACGGACCAGGCAGAACAACCGCCCTTCTTCGCCAACCCCGGGTTCGACCCGAGCGCGGAAATAGTGCCGGACGGACCACCCTCCCGCGAGGCGTCGGACCTCAGCTCGCACTTCGAGCCCCGGGGACGCGGCGTGGAGCAGGTCTACGACTCCGGTTCCTACTTCACGGGGCGGGGCCGCGCCCTCACCACCCTGCGCGACCACCTCGCCAGCACCGGCGATCACGGCGTCATGGCCGTCACAGCGGCACCAGGCTCCGGGAAGTCGGCAGTGCTGGGACGGGTGGTCCTGGATGGGCACTCGGACGTTTCAATCAACGCCCGCCACCAGGTGCTGGGAGACCTGGTCGGCCGCTTGGCTGCAGCCTCCGACCTGCGTGTCTCCGACCCGACGGCACTGCTTAAGGCGCTGGCCGGCCGCAGCAGGCCGCTCCGGATCGTGATCGACTCCCTCGATGAAGCTGGCCCGGCCGACGACAAGATGGAAGCCCGACACATCGCATGGGAGCTGCTACGCCCCCTCGCCGCGGTTCCCTGCGTGCGGCTGGTCGTCGGCACCCGGCGGGAACTTGTCCCGTACATCGGCGACCAAGTGCCGGTGATTGACCTGGACAGCCCAGAGTACGCAGCCGACACCAGCACGGTGGAGTACGTGGAGCGCATCCTGACCGACCAGGGATCCCCTTACCAGGGAAATTCGGGCAGCGCCCGGGCGATCGCCGAAGAGGTCGCCCGCCGGGCTGGCCACTGCTTCCTGGTCGCCCGCATGGTGGCGAGCGCGCTGCTCCGCGCCGAGCCGATGGACACCAGCGTGCCAGGCTGGGCGGAATCCCTCCCCTCAGACGTAGGCGGTGCGTTTGAGGAGTACCTACGGCGATTGCCGAACGATCGGCGCGAGGCATCCACCTGGCTGCTGACCGCCCTGGCATTCGGTGAAGGGCACGGGCTGCCTCGCAAGGTCTGGCTCCCGGTGGCCCGGCGACTGTCCGGACTGCCGTTGCGGGAGGCGGACATCGACACGCTGCTGGAGGAAAACGGCTCTTATCTCTCGATCGTCGAGATCGCCGGTGCCAAGCATTTCCGTCTATATCACCAGGAGTTGACGGACCACCTGCGGCAGCGCGTGCTGCGGCACTGGGACCTGCGGGACGTCGCCGAGCGCTTCGTAGACGCCTTGCTCGATCTGACGCCAAATCGCGCTTGGTCCCGCGCCTACCCTTACGTTCGCAGCCAACTGGCCACGCACGCGGCAGCAGCAGGCATGATCGAACGCTTCGTCGCGGACCCATCGTTCATCCTGGCAGCCGAGCCAGCAGGGTTGCTGCGGGCAGTGCGCCATGTGAAGAGCAGTCCGAAGCTGGCCATGGTCGTGGAGCGCTTTGTGGATGTGAAGGACGACGCAGCGCTCCAACAGATCGACCAAGCCGCACGATTGGCGTTCGTCGCCGAGTCACATGGGACTCCCGAGCTTGCTCGGCGAGCGGAGGAACTGTCAAGCTCCATACGACGCGTGCGGATCGAGTCCCGCCCGGTGACACCGCACCGCATCGTCGGCCGGCACGAGGATTTGTCGTACTCCACCACGTCGTTCGACGGTGGTTGGCTGGTCCAGGATGCCAAGCTGCCGAGCGGCGACAGGTTGGCACTGGCGTTCCGTCGGACCAAACACGTGGGCAAGTCGGCCCGTTCCTCGAACGTCCATCTGTGGGCCCTCGACGACCCGGCTAACTCAACCGTCCTTCCCCATTCAGCCACTGTGGTCGATATGGCCGTTCTGCGGGCCAACCAGGGGAATCCCCTTGCTGTGACGCTTGACGATGCGGGGGATCTTCGCGTCTGGGACTTGGCGGACCACACACTCGTCCGGCATCTTCCACGTACGAGATACCGGGCGATTCTCAACACAGGAAAGCTGACAGATGGCACCCCAGTAGTGGTGTGCAGGGACGAACGGCGAGTCGTTGTCCACGATCCTCTGGCGGAACCTATGTTCGAGGTGGACTATGTCGCGCCGACAAATCTTGCCGTCGAACGCGGGGTAACCGCCCGGCTGGTCCACCTCGGTTTCGACGAGCCAGCTTTGATTGTGTGCGATGGAGTCCGAGGAACGGTCACCCGCTGGATGCTGGATGGCACGTACTCCTTGCTCCTGGAGGGGTTGGATAAGCCAACACTGCTCGGCGAAACGCTTCAGGGGGAAGGCGCCGCAACTGCCGTGGTCTGGGAGGGCGACTACTCGCGCGGGCAACCTCGGCGGCTGTTCCTGCTCGACTGCGGCTCCGGGAAGGCCACCGTCTCACAACATGATCCCCACGGCTGGCCCCAGGGTGGGTTCGTATCACTAGGCGGGTCGGACAGCCTCTACGTCACGGCCGCACGTTGGGGGAAAATCCAGATCCAGTCGACAATCACGGGATACTCAGACACCGTCAAGCCAAAGGTTCGTACAGACTTCTTCGTTCCATTCTCGACTTCGCTGCACGGACGTATCTTGGCTGTCGTCGGCGAACTCGTCGGAGGGATTCAGATTCTGGACTGCGGCACTGGCTCCCCCGCCAGCACCCCGATGGTCGGGCATGAGGGGGCGATACAGGCCATCCATCTTCTGGGCTCCGCCGAGTCGGGGAGCGCGGATGTCCTCACCGTAGGAAATGACGGGACGGCTCGGCTATGGCACTGGACATATACCGAGGAAACCTGGCATCCGAATCAGAAATCGTCGGAGAGCGAGGAGTACTCCAGCTTCGCCAGATCCCATACGCAGTCGATCCACGGATGGAGGGCACGCCCGGATGTCGTCGTCGCCAGTTCCTGGGGTGACCTCCGCCTTCTGGATGCCACCGTGCTGGACTGCGCTGGAACCGAACGCAAGAAGATATCCGCGCGTACACTTCTGAGCGTCCACAATGCGCTGGAGACGTGGGTAGAGGATCCCGATGGCGCGGTGCACTATCTGGTCAAGTCCGAGGAGATCGTCGACACAGCCTCAGAGTCACTAACAAAAGCAAGTTTCATTTGGCATCGGATCACAACCGCCGCGACTGTGGACCGCGCAGAACTAAGCGACCTCACCATGGTTCCTTGGGATGTGGACTGCCACCTACTGCCTGCTTCGGCCCTCCATTCACATGCTCGTGTCGTCGGCTACTGCCCGCTAAACGGCAGGCTTCACGCGGTCGCGTCGTACGGTGCCAAGACCGAGACCACACCAAGCTGGTGGCAGGTCGACCCGGAAGGCGAAATGGTCTACTCCACTGCCTTCACTGCGCACACGGGGCATGCCATCTTGATGGTCGCGGTGCGCCAGGCAGCCATCCGTGGGGACCACACGATCTCCAATCACTTCATCACTAATGACCAGCCAGGCAAGGACAGCCCTAGCCGGGGTTTCCTGTGGGACGCCACCACGCGACAGCCCCTGCGACACGCCCCCCTCGAGCTCCCTGCGCAGCTCACGGCGCTGGCACCCCATCACGCCACAGAGGGGACCCGTTATGTCGCCATGGCGTGCCGCAACGGGCAGGCCGCTGTGCTCGACCTGGACACAGAACGAACCCGCGCGATCCATCTGCCACACTCGGATCGCAGCGAGCGAAGGCTCAGCACGCATCGCCAGCTGGCCGACGGCCACAGCCATTTCCTGCGCTGGGTCGATACCTCCGGTGACAGCCCCGTCCTCCTCTACATGGACGCTGCCGAGACCGATGACTCCACAATCCTCCCCGTGACCATCTGGGACTCCGCAGCCCCCGATGCCCATCACCGCACCCTTGCGGTCCGAGCCCGCCGCCTCCTCTGGACCGGGCCATCGCCCAATGGGCAAGCCTTGGTTGCCGTCAGCGATGAGCACGGGGTCGCCCTCTGCCATCTCCCTAGCGGGGAGCGGGTGTGGGCCACGCCGGCGCCCGCGTTCGTGACCTCGCTGACCGCGCTGCCTGGTAGCCAGACCCTGGATCTCGCCGTGGGAACGCAGCAGGGTGTAGTCCTGCTGCGGCCACGATTGTCCGCCGCCTGGGAGCAACGACTGGGGGTGCGCTCAGTCGGCACAGCTGGGTGATCTACGCCGTCCAGCATCTCCTCAGCCGGAGCTGCCGGGTGGCTGGTCCCAGTTGCTCGGTCGTCGGACCTGCACGGGCACCGTCCGCCACTGGTGAATCCGAGCCAGTAGTGGGACCACACCAGAGATCTTGGTTGCGCCCTGGAGGCTATCCGCCAAAGGCGGCATCAAATACGACTGATCAACTAATCGACCTCCAGAGGGCCTCGTCTCAGCTGACTTGACCCGAGGTCTTCGCGGCCTGCAAGCACATCGAAGGCACAGCGCCGAAGACGTTTTCGATCGCAGCCCTCGTTGTGTCCTCCTCGTCCGGCCACAGGTGCGTGTAGGTGTTGAGCGTGATCGAGGGCTTGGCGTGGCCGAGCCGCTTCTGCACCGTCTTGACGCTCTCTCGGTGCTTGATCAGCGCCGAGGCGTAGAAGTGCCGGAGGTCGTGCATCGTCGCGTCGTCCGGCACCTGGCGGAGCGTCGGCTCCGCACCATCCGGCCGGCTGCGGCGCTCCCAGCTCTTGAACGCAACCTCATGCTGCTTCAGGAGGGCCTTGTCGGCGACCCGCCCGAGGTTCTCCCAGACCGACGACCAGGCCGCGGCGGCGGATCGCCTCGCCGCGCTCGTTGGTGAACACGAGCAGCGCCTTCCGGCGCTTCCACTTGGAAGGGCGGGGGTCGCTGCGGTCCTCGATGCCCACCCGGCGAGCCGGGTACTTCTCCAGGTGTGCCGCCAGCGCGTCCATCGCCGACTTGGCCACCGGAACCGTCCGGTAGCTCTCGTGGGTCTTGGGCGGTGCGAGGTAGGGCTCGCCCTGGTCCGGACTGATCACCTGCTGCGTGACCTTGATCGTGCCGCGCTTGAAGTCGATCTGCCCAAGCTCAAGCCCGAAGAGCTCGCCCTGCCGCAGCCCAGAAGCCGCCGCCAGGAGCAGTAGCGCCCGGTACCAGCCGGGGGCGGCGTCGACCAGGGCCACCACGACCTCGATGGCGAGCGGGACGATCTCCTTGCGCGGCGGAGGCGGCAGCTTCACCCCCTTCGTCGGGTTGAACGGGATCTGGCGGTCGAGTTCCGCGACGCGGAAGATCGCGGTCACGTAGCTGTAGTGAACCCGCAAGGTCGAGGGCGCCAGGACCTTCGAGCGGTCCTTGACCCACGCCTGGATGTCTGAGGTCTTGAAGCCCGCAATGGCCCGGTCGCCGAGGATCGGGTAGATGTGCAGGCGAAGCGCCCTATCCACGCGCTCAGAGGTGCTCGATCCGTGGACCGCGCCCTCACGCCAGCGCTCGCCGACCTCTCGGAACGTCTCCTTGCCAAGAGTGGGGTCGATGTAGGTGCCGCGGTTGAGATCATTGTCGATCCGGGAGGCCTCCGCGTCGGCTTCGGCCCGCTTGGTGTAGTTGAGCTTGCGCGGCGTGCCGTCGGGGTCGCGGTAGCGGACCTGCCAGCGCTTGCCCTTGCCGTGCTCGGCCGTGGGGTACTTGCCCTTGTGCTCGCGGCAGGGCTTGTCGGTCGGGCGGGGGTAGGTCTTGTGCCAGGTGTCGTAGACGGTCGCCATTCGGCTCCTTGGGTTGGGGGCATGCGGAGGCGCGGCCTGTGGCCGGCGGTGAGGTGGAAGTGGTGGCGCGCGGATGGCGGCGCCGGTGAACCGCGAATGCAGACGCTCGCGGAAGCGCCCCTCGGGACGGGTGTTGGATGTTTATCGACCGAAAGCCATTTGTCAAATGCGAGATTCCCAGAGGGGCGCTTGGGTGCCTATTCGTGCTCGATAGTGCCAGATAGTCCCGAGCCCACCGGCGCCCGTGTGCGCTCATCGTCGCTCAGGAGCGCTCGCGACGTTCACTCACGGACACGGTGCGCTCTGAACTGGCCAGTCGCCCAGGCAGAGGTCACCCCGCAGTAGGACGATCAAGATCTTTTGCGGGATTTTCCCGAACTCCTTGCACGTCAGATATTGCGGGCCTTACGTTCGTTAATGCCACTCAGCGAGGTCGCGCCACTTCACTTCGCGACGGGCTGGCCAACCGCCCAACCCTGAGCCTTTTTAGGCTCCGAGCCGGGTTGCGTGGAGACTTTCTCTCCCCTGCGCAGAGCGATCCCCTTTCCGGGGCTCTTCGGCGCGCCCGCACTTCCTTATCCCCTGCCTGCTGGAGACCTCTTGCCCACGACCTTCCGTGCCACCACCCCCGATCGCCGCCCGCTGGCCACTGCAAAGGAGCTCGCCGCGTACCTCGGAGTCCCGCTTGGGACCGTGTACGCATGGCGACACCGCAGCCAGGGCCCCGTGGCGATCAAGGTCGGCCGGCACCTGCGCTACCGCTGGGCGGAGGTGGAAGCCTGGCTGGACGGCCAGAGCGCCGGCCAGGCCGCCTGACCCAACCGCGCCTCACCGCCGGATCCCGCTCCCCTTCTCGTTCCTGCCCCCTACCGGCGGTACGTGGCACCCCGCCGCGTGCCGCGATCTGGAGTCTCACCATCACCTCTATGTCCCACCCTCTTGCCGCCGACGCCGCCGGGGAGATGCCGGCCGCAGACGGCTCCGCGACGGACGCTCTTCGGACCATCGACACGGCGCCGGACACGTCCGAGTCGCCGGGCACCGCTCTACTGGCCGAACTGCGTGACCACATCCGCCGGTACGCGGTCCTGCCCTCGGCGGAGGCGCTCGACGCGGTCACGCTGTGGGTCGCCGCGACGCACCTGCAGGCGGCGTGGCACCACGCGCCGCGTCTGGCGATCGTGGCTCCGGCCCGGCGGTGCGGAAAGTCCCGCCTGCTCGACATCCTGGTCGAGACCGTCCACGATCCGCTGATCACGGTCAACACCAGCGCGGCGGCGATCTACCGTTCGATCAGCGACCGGCCCAGGACCCTGCTGGTCGACGAGGTCGACACCATCTTCGGCAACCCCCGCACGGCCGAGATGAACGAGGGCCTGCGCGGCCTGCTGAACGCCGGTCACCAGCGCAACCGGCCCGTCACCCGGTCGGTCGGCAACGACCACCAGGCCCGCGAGTTCGACACCTTCGCCATGGCCGCCCTCGCGGGGATCGGCGACCTGCCCGACACGATCATGGACCGGTCGGTCGTGATCCGCATGCGCCGTCGTGCCGACGGCGAGGTCGTCGCGCCGCTGCGCGATCGCCGCGACGGTGTCCTGCTGCGGGAGACCCGCGCCAAGCTCGCCCTGTGGGCTTCCCTCGTGCGGGAGAAAGCCGAGGCCCTGCATCCGGACATGCCGGTCGAGGACCGCGCCGCCGACACCTGGGAACCCCTGGTGGCCGTCGCCGACCTCGCCGGCGGCTCGTGGCCGGGCCGCGCCCGCCTGGCGTGCGTGCGCATGGTCGCGGCCGAGGAGGAGATCGAGGAGGACAGCTGCGGCGGCGCGCGGATCCTCGCCGACATCCGCCGGATCTTCTTCACCCACGGCGACACGGACACCTTGCCCACCACGGCGATCCTCGCGGCACTCAACGACGACCCCGAGGCGCCGTGGGCCGAGCACGGACGCGGTGGCCTCACGGCCCGCGCGCTGGCCGGGCTGCTCAAGGACTACCGGATCTCCTCGGCCAATATCCGTCTGCCCGACGGCACCCAGCGCAAGGGCTACACCTTCAACAAGTTCGCTGACTCCTGGCGCCGTTACTGCCCCAAGGTCCACCCGCTCCCCCAGCGCGCCCAGGCCGGCTGACCCCGACCCCCAGGTGCGGTAGATGCCGTCACCGACGTCGCATCCGCTCTCCCACACACCCACCACCGGGACGGCGGACTTCCGGGAGCCGTGACACAACCTGCGGACCACAAGTCGGCCGACCGGACCGGACCGATGCGGCGCTGTACCGGACCAAGACAGTAGCGGGACGGAGCGCCACCCCACACGGGCCAGTCGCGACAACGGACTTCGGCATGCGAGACGGATGAGACGGACCGCGGCGCTCAACCCGGCCGGACCGAGCGGTCCGCCGCCCACAGGCTTGCGGACGGCTCGGACCGGACCGGTGTCCGGCATCCCGTCCAAACGCACGGTCCGGAAGCTGCCGGACCATCTCCTGTGCAGGCCAGGGCCAGCGGACCGTCGGTCCATCCGGTCCGCCTGCGTGGACCAGCGCGGCGGTCCGGTCCGGACGGACCGCTGGACCGGCGGACCGAGATCTGCCGACCATCCGCTCACGGACCGCGCCAGCGGACCGAACCGACCGGAACGCGATCTGTCGAACTCGCGAACCGAAATCCGCCCATCGACCGAGCGGACCGGACCGGTGGACCGGTCCGTTCACAGACCGGACCGAACCGTCCACCTCGCGGTCCGTCCGCGCCTCACCCGTATGACCGATCCGCCCGAAGATCCAGGAGATACTCCCTGGCCGACCACCAGCATGACCCCGAGGAAGCCCACGACTCATACGCCGGTCTGGACACGCTTCTCAACTCGCCCACGCTTACTCGTGATCTGCAGCGGGCGTTCGGCCTGGACGCCCCTGGCGGAGCCAGTAGTACCCCGAGTCCGACTCGCGGCCGGTCACGGGGAAGCTCCGCCCCAGGGGTAGCGGAGCAGGCCCGGCGCGAGGGCGCACCGGGCCAGGGGTTCGAGGCCGAGGGCAGCCCCGAACCGGACGAACTCCTCGCCGTCCAGAAGACGATCCTCACCGACCACCGCCGGCACGACAGCGCCGTCGAAGCTCGCGGAGCCGAGCCGCGGAACCGCCGCTTCGAGGGCGTCAAGCGCGAGGAACGCGTCGGCCCGCTGCGGTTCAAGCCCGACGAGCACGCCAGGCTGCAAGCGGCTGCCCTCGCCCACGGCTACAACGGCGTGTCCGGCTTCGCCGCCGACATCGTCATGGCGTTCATCGACGGCCGGTTCTTCATCGACCTCCCTCTCGCCGAGGAACGGCGGGCCACCCACCACTTCCGCTCGGTCTTCCTGCGCAAGCACGACCGCCTGGGCAACAACCTCAACCAGATCGCCCGCGCCGACAACGGCGGCTACGACCGACCGGACCACAGCCCCCGGACCATCGACCAACTGCTCCGCCTCCAGACCGAGATCGCCCACGCCTTCCGCCCGTCCCCCACCCAGGAGATCCCGACCCGCCCGTGATCGCCGCCATCAAGGACCCCGGCTCCAACACCCGCGGCCTGCTCGCCTACCTCTACGGCCCCGGGCGCCACGACGAACACCACGACCCGCACATCGTCGCCGGCTTCGCGATGCTCGCCATGCCCGACCCCGGCCGCGACGAGCAGGCGACCCTCACCCAGCTCGCCCGCTACCTCGACGAGCCCGTCCACCTGCGCAACAGCGAAGTCGGCCTCAAGCTCACCAACCACGTCTGGCACTGCCCCGTCCGCGCCGCCCCCGAGGACCGCTACCTCTCCGACACCGAGTGGGCCGACATCGCCCACCGCATCGTGCAAACCGCCGGCATCGCCCCCGCCGGCGACGACCTCGCCTGCCGCTGGATCGCCGTACGCCACGCCGACGACCACATCCACATCGTCGCCACCACCGTCCGCGAGGACGGCCGCCGCCCCAAACTCCACGGCAGCGGACGCCGCGTCGCCACGGCCTGCCGCCAGATCGAGAAGGACTACGGCCTGCGCCAACTCAAGCCCGGCGACGGCACCGCCGCCAAACGCCCCACCCAGGCCGAGATGCACAAGGCCCAGCGCCTCGGCTGGAACCGGACCAGCCGCACCTGGCTCGAAGACCGCATCCGCGACGCCATCCCCCACGCCGCCGACATCGAGGAGTTCCTCGCCTACCTCCAAGCCGACGGCGTCGAGGTCAACATCCGCCGACTGCCCTCCGGCGACCTGAAGGGCTACTCCGTCGCCCGGCCCGGCGACCTCAAGGCCGACGGCACACCCAACTACCTCTCCGGCAGCAAGATCGCCCCCGACCTCTCCCTGCCCAAGCTCCAAGCACTCCTCTCCACCAGCACCCCGGAGGAACACCCCACCGCCCGCCGCTACCGCCACAGCACCAGCTGGCAGCGCACCACCGACACCCTCGACACCCTCCACCTCGCCGAAACCGACGGAGACACCGGGGCCGACGCCCTCGCGCAGGCCCAGATCACCGCCCTCGGCGACATCATCAACGCCACCGCCCAGGCCGCACCCCACGAGCTGCGCGCCAAACTACGAGCCGCCACCCGTACGTACGCCCGCGCCCAACGCTCCCAGGTGCGCGCCGACCACCAGGCCGCCGCCGACCTGCGACGGGCCGCCCGCGACATCCTCCAGGCCGCCGACGGACCCGGCGGCAGCACCCTCGCCGCACTGATCGCCGCCCTCGTCTGGGCGGCGGTCCTCGCCGGCCGCTGGCACCAGGCCCGAGGCCACCACCAGCAGGCCCAGGCCTCCCAGCTCGCCGTCCAGCACCTCCAGGCCGCCTACGACCAGGCCGCCGCCGAACACCTCGCCGACCTCGCCCACCGCCAGCCCGCCCAGGAGACGATCAACGACCTCGCCCACGACCTGCGCGCCGCCGTCCCCGACCACGCCGCACGCATCCTCACCGACCCCACTTGGCCCGCCCTCGCCACCGCCCTCGCCGACGCCGAAGCCGCCGGCCACCAACCCCGCCAACTCCTCACCGAGGCAGCCGCCCGCCGCGAACTCGCCACGGCTCGCCAGCCCGCCAAGGTCCTCCTCGGCCGCATCCAGCACACCAGCCGCAACCCCAAACCCAACCGCGCCGCCGACGCCGCCCGCCTCCGCACCACCAGGCTCGCCACGCCCGTACGGGACGCGGCCCAGCCCACTCCACCGCACCACCTCGGCACCAACCAGCGGCGCCACAAGCGGTGAACCCCTAAGGACAGCTGAGTCAGATCATCAACCAGTCGCACCTATCCGGCTGACGCCGCCCGTCCTTGAAGGACAGCCCAGGCGGCGGCCCCAGGATCAGCCGAATGCGCTCCGTCCGGCCTTCCAAGGCCCGATCGCGCGCGCACCACCGACCTCAGCACCCGCCACCACACACCCATCTCCCATTCTCAGGAAGTCTCTTGACCCAGCACACCATCCGCCCCAACGTCGTCGACCTGCTGCACACGGCGGACTACTCGCAGTACCGCAGCACCAACACTCTGCTCCACCAGGGCGGACGTCCCTTCACCATGGAAGAACGCGCCCTCGCCGATAGCGCCACCCGGGCAGAACTCGAGGCAAGCCTCGAACTGCACAGCCAGGAGGTGGAAGCCGCGCGCGAGCTCGACGACGCCACCCAGGCCATCGTCGCCCTCCTGCTCCGGTACTTCGCCAAGCTCCCGGCCGGCAGCGTGTCCGGCGAGGCCGTCGCCATCATGACCAGTCACGATCGCGCCGAATACGAGCGCCTGCTCGGCATCGTCGCCCCCGACGACGGGTTCTTCATCCCCACCAAGGACTGATGCACATCCGCCACCCTGGCCGGGCAACCGCCCGGCCAGGGTGACGGTTTGATGTCTTCTCCCGTGCTCGGGGAGCATGTCAACCCGCCCGGCGTCGTGTGGTACTTGCAACCGACACGAAGGGCACCGCGTGATCAACCCCGCCAACGCCAGCCACAACCCCCACCAGCACCCCGCCACCCTCGCAGTCCCCCACCCCGGCCCCCTCAACCCCCGCGACATCACCATCACCTGTGCCAGGTGCGGCGCTGCCCGCGACTGGCTGCTGATCCACGTCCAGCCCAACCTGGTCTTCGTGCGATGCCGTTGCGCCCACGAGTGGCACGAGCACGACCTGGAAGCCGCCGATGTCGCCGCCGCCCGGAACGATGCGGCGGATGAACGCGAGTGGGATTCGTTCGAGCAGATGTACCGGGGCCTTGGCTTCGACGGGCTCTTCCGGCACACCTACCTCAGCTAACAAGCGGTATTGCAACGGATGCAACAGCAGCAGCCGCTGTCGACATGCCTCGCTCACGTTCATCCGAAGGGCAGCTCAGGTTCGCCGGGACGCCCTTCGGGTCCGTGAAGCCGGAAAGGTGGATGTGGCGGCCAATTTCAAGCGAGCCGAAGACGCTGGTCGGGGGCGTCTCGGCGCAGGGGGTCGGGGGACTCGTTGATGCGCATCAGCCAGTCGTAGGTACGTACATGGATGTTTGAGCGCCGGGCATGGAGTTCCCGGATCTCTGCAGCCGCGTCGTCAAAGGTCTCGCGGGCCATGATGATCAAGCCGGGGACCTCGGCCGTAATACCAGGCAGCCCCAGCCCGTCGGCGTCACGCGCGGAGCGGGCGTAGTGCAGGTTGGTGGACAGCCATCTACGCCAGTCCTCGATCTGGTCGACCGCGTGCCGCAAGGTGGCCGTCGCCCGCTTGTTGCCAGGGTTGGTCAGCCGGCTGACCGGGCTCTCCAGTTCGACAAGCGTCCACCGAACTCCGAGCGATGTCTGACCGGCGATCATGAAGTCGGCCATGTAGTGGTTCCCAAGCTGGACCTGGGGCCGGACCCAGGTGTCGTGGTTGCCCACCACGGTACCGGCCAGCAACGCCGGGTGCTTCTCCAGGAGCCGCTGCATCGCGGCCTCGTCGTCGGCTGTCTCAAGTGCGTCGCGCAGCGCCTCGACCGCCGCCGGGGGCGCTGGAAAGTTGATCCGCCAGCGGTCCAGCTGCGCCTCCTCGGCCCGGGTGATCCGGGTCGGATTGCTCTGGATCGCCGCAGCGTATTCGCGGGCCAGGCGGAGCTGATCGAGATAGCCGTCCTCGCCGGGTCGGGTAATACGGATGGCCCGGTGCGGGGCGGTGCCGAGCCCGTGGCCGCCCCGAAAGTGCAGCCGACCGTTGGCACCGACTGATGAAATCTCGCCGTACAGATCCGGGCCGCTGCGCCGGTCGCGGGCGGTAACAACGTCATCGACCGCAGGCTCCAGTCGGCGCAGGGCGGCGGCGGACTCGCGGTCACGGGCGACGCGCAACCAGGCGTTGAGCACCTCCCGGCACCCGAGCTCGTCCATGTCGGGAACCGCAAGGTCGGTGCGGGCCGCGAGATCGAGGAGGACCTCGTACTCGTCGTCGCCAAAGTCCCCGGCGAGCGCAAGCCCCAGAGGAGTCCGTAGCCGGACGCGCAGCTCGGCGGCGGCGACCGGCGCGGGCGTGGACTGCCCCAGCGCGATGCCCAGGGCCCGGGCGACGGTGATCTGCTCGTCCGTCGGCGCCGAGCACTTACGTTCGAGGCCTTCGGCCACAACCTGCCACCTGAGCTCCGACACTATCCCTCCTTGTGAAACGATGCGCGCTCACGGTAGCCATCCTTGGCGACATAGTGTTGTGGTTCCTCAAGCGAACAGCCGGTAGGAAGACCAGCATTGAGCCGATCCCCTACCGGCCAGCCACGGCTCTGATATCAAGCGTGATTACTGATCAGGCGAAGCACTGGGCGCTCATTCCGCACTCCCAGCAGCTCACACACACGCTCCGGCTTCCAAGCGAGCTCACGGGCGAGCTTCTCGACCGTGAGGCCATCCTCCTCGGCCGCAAGTTCGAAGGCCTGGCGCAGGAGGGCAGGCTGTTCGCCCGAGAAGCCGTTGACCGACTCGGACGCGAACCCCGGCTGCCCTTCGAGCGCACGCAAGCGCTGGTAGGCGCGACTGGTCGTCGCATCCGAGGTCAGTCCGAGTTCGCGGCAGCGGTAGATCAACGAGTGTATGGAGACGCCCCAGGTGCGCCGCAGTTCGGCCAGGCGTGCGAGGTCCATGCGGCGAGGAAGGAGCGGCAGGATGCTGGACTGCGGGGTGAGGAACTCGGCCGCGAAGGCGTCAGCTTCCTTCTCCTGCCGGCTGTCCCCGGTGGCGTCACCGTGAAGCACCAGATGGCCCAACTCGTGTGCGGCGGTGAAGCGGTGCCGGTAGACGTCATCAGCACGATTGGACGTCAGGACCGCGAGGGGCCGGGCAGTCCGGGAGGAGAATGCGTCGACAGTTGTGGCCGACGTGTCGCCCGCCGGCGGCGTGACGACGATGATGCCGTGGGACTCCATCCGCCTCACGAGATGGGTGACCGGACCGTCGCCCAGGCCCCAACGGCGCCGCAGCTCCCGTGCCGCCGCCGCAGGCTCCGCCGGTAGCTCTTCGCCGGGGTGGACCTCTCCTCCGGCGAAGCCGGGCAGGTCCACGACCGGCAGTTGCACCCTCAGTTCCAGGGCGTAGGTCAGTTCCCAGACCTGCTCAGCGAAGGCCAGCGCTCGCTCGCGTTGGGCCTTCGGGGTGCTGCGAAGGCTCCGGAAGTGGGCCATCGAGGCATCGAGGCGGCTGCTCGGTCGGCCGGCCAAGAAGAACGAGAGCGGCACGCTGAGGATGTCCGCAAGGCCAGGAACCAGCTCCGGTCTGGGCTTCGACACACCCGTCTCGTACTGGCCGACGGCGGCCGGTGTGACACCGAGCCGCTCGGCGACGTCCTTCTTGGTCATCTCCGCCAGTCGGCGGGCCTGGGTGAGCCGGGATGGATCGAAACCGTCGACGACGGCACGAGGGGTGATCCCACGTTCTTCCAGTCCCGGGATGAGGTCTTGCCTAGTTCGTCGCATCGTTTTCGTTGATCTGAGGCTTCGCTGGTTCCGCTTCGGTCAGTGGCGTCACGTTGATCGTTCGATCCACGTTCGAACGGGACGACAGGGTAAGAGTAGGCGTCTCGCCCTGGTCGAAGCCGGTGTGCTCCAGAATTGCGGGTCCAGACTGAGCCGGGATGGACGACAGCCGCTTTCCGTGGAAGGTGACGGCCTCCGGAAGCGGCAGCGCTTCCGGTCCGGCGACCCAATCCAACATGCCATCGGCGCCGTGAGCGGCGACGCCCCAGTGGGCCTCCAGCAGCTCCGAGGAGTTGCACGCGAAGGGCACCAGGACCAGACAGGTGTCCGGGGGCACGGTGGTGAGACCGCCGTGCAGTTCGACGGCTGGTTCCTCGGGCGGTGTGGCGAACTCGAAGTCGAAGGCGCCCTGGATGCTTGTTGGAGCCGTCGGGGCCGGGGCGAAGGTGAACAGTTCTCGGACCATCCCGGAGTTGCTGGGTACCCGTGCGGTCAGGATGTCGGACCGGGTCCTCGCGTAGAGGAACGGATAGATCAGCCCGCGTCCGACCAGCACCAGGTCGAATGGGAAGCGGTACGGCTTCACCGCCCTGGCCCCCGGCAACTCCCTGAGTTCCTCGTAGACCCGCTCGAACTGGCCGGACCAACGTGCAGACCCGAACGGGTGCTTCGTCCGGACGTCCGCCTGCTCCTGACCGGCCTGCGCATTGGCCTGCATGTTCCGGAGGGCCTGGCCCAAGCCGGTACGGACGGCGAGCACCTGCTCACCGAACAGCTCGGTCATCCAGGGAGAGAGCGGCACGTCCATGCGTCAGAGCTCCTTGAGGTCAGCACTTTCCATCGAAGCGCATCACAGCCAAGCGCACTTTAGTTGATGTCGGAGAACTTGCACAAGCGCTTCAGTAGGCAAGGTCACATGTGGTGTCGAGTGCGGCCCGCCCCCGGCGCTGGGTGTTCGCCGCAGTTGGCATGGCCGCCCGGCTGGACCGCAGCCGCTCACGGCAAGGCCCGGTGGCAGTTGCTGCCACCTATCGGTTGTCGAGCGATCGGTTTCGCCCGTCCCATGTGTGATCGTGGTCGCTCGCCGATCGCGTCGATCTTCGACCGGGGCGTGTGCTACGTTCCGTGATCCAACCGAAAACAGGCGACCCCGGCAGCGCGCCAACGCTCCGGGGTCCGGCAACAGGAGCCAGAACTCCCGATGCGTGTCCATCGTAGCGCCCACGTGCGCAATTTCACCGTGCTGCCCAACGCCGTCCTGCAGTACCGACGGCTCTCCTACACCGCCCGCGGCCTGCTCGCGGACCTCCTCTCCCGGCCCGACGGCTGGCGCGAGGACGGCCGGCACATGGCCGACACCAGCCCGCAGGGCCGGGGTGCGATCCGCAAGGCCCTGAAGGAGCTGGCGGAGGCGGGCTTCTACAGGGTCGAGAAGATCCGGATGCCGGACGGCACGATCGTCACCGAGACCCACGTCTACGACACCCCACAGCTCACGGTGCTGCCGGGTGTCACCCGTCCGGTCTCCGGTGAAGCGACTACCGGTAGTGCTGACGCCCTTGGGAAGGACCTGGTGAAAGAACCCTCCCACCCCGCCGAGCAGGTCGATGAGCCGGTCCTCGCCGACGAGCCGCAGGCGAGGATGGGAGGGCGGGAGGAAGGCTCCGAGGAAGAGGTCGAGGAACAGCCCGTGGCGGTGCCGGACGAGCAGGTCTGCGAGGCGGTCGCCACATTGTTCCGGGTGATCCGCCCCGAGCCGCGCCTGCGGCTCGGCCAGGCCGAAGCCGAGGAACTCGCGCCCCTCGTCGCGCAGTGGCTGGGGCGCGGCGCGACCCAGGCCGACCTTGCCCAGGCCCTGCTGCCGGGCCTGCCTGCCCCGATGCACTCGGCCGTCGCGGTGCTCCGCTACCGCCTGGAGCGCAAGATGCCGCCCGTCCAACCCGCTGTGCGGCCCGCAGCGATCCGGTACGCCGAGTGCTCCCAGTGCCACGATCCGGTGCCTCAACCGGGGATTTGCCGGGCGTGCGCAGGCCTCGGCGCGCGAACGGTCCCCGCCGGTGGGGACGAGGCGGCCACCCGCAGCGGGGCGGCGCGCGCCAGGGACGCCTTGCGCGCCGCCAGGACCGCTGGCCTGCACCTGGGCAGCCTGGCGGCAGCCCGGTAGTGCGGCACCAGCGTCACCGAGCTGGCAACCGTCACGCCGCCATTGCGGGCAGAGCGCGCAGGCGCTCACGGAACTCGGCGACGGCGGGCTCGGCCGCGTAGGGCTTGAGGTAGCCGTCGAACTTGGTGAGGCGGCTGACGGCGCGGACGGAGTGGACCTTGGTTTCGAGGAGGCCGAGGCCGCGGTTGGCGGCGTCGAGGGCGCCGTCGAGGTCCTTGCCGGCGAGGCGGGCGGTGGCGAGGCGGCCGGAGCGGACGGCCTGGTCGCGGGGGACGGCGTGGTCGATGGAGGAGGCGAGGGCGCTGGTGGCGCGCTCGACCTGGCCGACGCGGAGCATGACCTTGCCCTCGGTGGAGCTGAGCTGGGCGTCGCCGTACCAGGAGAGCCAGGTCGGAAGTTGGTCGCCGCCGTTCCTGGACCAGAGGTCGTGGGCGCGGTTGAGGGCGGAGCCGGCCTTATGGTGCTGGCCGTCGCGGGAGAGGCTCTCGGCGTGGTGGAGTTCGAGGTAGCTGCGGACGCCGGGCTGCATGGTCGAGGGGGTGTTGGCGAGGGCCGTCTCGACCTGCGCGACGCGCTCGGCAGGGTTGCCGGCGTCGGAGAGGTGGACGCCCATCTCGGCGAGCAGGAAGGCGCCGAGGGCGTCGTCGCCCACGGTCTTGGCGGCGCGCAGGGCGCCGAGGTAGTACTGCTGGCCGGCTGAACGCAGGCCGCTGTCGTAGGCCATCCAGCCGGCGATGTAGTTGACCTGGGCGGCCAGCCCGTACAGGCGGGCCTCGACGGCTTCGGTGTGGCGGGCCTGCTTGAGCAGGGTGGTGATGATCGCCAGGTCGCCGCGGGCCTGTTCGATGAGGCGGGCGCCGCCCATCTGGGCGTCCAGGGTCTGGAGGGTGGCGACGCGGGCTTCGAGGGTGTCGACCATGGAGTCGGTCACCTGGTCGCCGTTCAGGGCGGAGGCGAGGGCGGGCGAGGCTGAGGCCCAGCTCGCGGCGACGGTGGCCATGGCGGCCCCGGTGATGGTGAGAAAGCCCCGCCGATCCATATGACCACTCCTGACCAGTTCCACCAGTACGTCCACGGTACCGGTCTTCGTCCAGGGCGCCGTGATGCCGGTCACTTCCCAGACCGGGAGCCATCGCGGCCACGGATTGGCAACCAGGGAACGGGGATTGACGCCCAGGAGGTCGGCCAGGACGTACTGCGCGTCCGGCTCGGGCTCCTGGCCCTGCTCCCACTTCCAGACCAGCGTCCGGTTGGTCGCCAAGTGGATCTTCAGCGCGGCGCCGCGGTCGCGCATCATGCCCGCGAACTGGTTCTTTCCCCACCCGCGTACCTGCAGCAGGTAGGTGAGCGGGTGGACCGCCAGCATGCCTTCGCTCATCTCAACCCCCGGCTCTGTGGGCCCTGTTGGTGAGCGTAGTGCTACCCGCCGCAGCACGGGCGCTCTCGGAGAGAAACCCCCTGGAAACGTTCCGCAACACTCCGCCGCGCCGCGACGCTGGACCGGCCGTCGCCCGAAGAGAACGGAGGGGACCCAGCCATGGACGCAACCGCGAGCCCGCAGCGAAGTCGCCATCGTGGCGCGCACCGCGACCCGCTGGGGACGGCACTCGCCGTGGTGTGGGGGCTCGGCCACATCGTCACGCTCGCGCTTCTCGGGACCGTCGCCCAGCACCAGCTCGGTGCCGAGCAGCAGTTCACGGCACCGCCGGCACGCACTCTCCCGGATCGGGAGCCGGCTGCTTGAGAGCGCCCTGCTCCCGCGTTCGGTCCGTCATCCCGTCTCAACTCATCTCCCACCGGGGGACCTTCATGCAGCACACCCTGACGCACCCCCGCACCACCCTGACCAGGGTGGTCGTCACCGGTGCGGCCGGATTCATCGGTTCGCACCTGGTCAACGCCCTGCTCGCCGACGGAACGACCGTCATCGGTGTGGACAGCCGTGACCCGCGCACTGACGCGATCGCGGCGGCCAACCTCGCCGGAGCCCTCGACCACCCCGGCTTCACCTTCGTCGCCGCCGACTTGAGGACCACCCCGCTCCAGGCTCTCTTCCTGCAGGCCGACGCGGTCTTCCACCTCGCCGCCCTGCCCGGCGTGCGCGGCTCCTGGGGCGAGCGATTCGCCGAGTACACCGCCAGCAACGTCTTCGCGACCGAACGTGTGCTGGCCGCCTGCGAGGATGTCCGCGTTCCCCGGCTGGTCTACGCCTCCTCGTCCAGCGTCTACGGGACCACCGGCGGCGGCGCCACGGGCGAAGGGCGCACGCCGAACCCCGAGTCCCCGTACGCGGTCAGCAAGCTCGCCGGTGAACAGCTGTGCCTGGCCCACGCCGGCAAGTCCACGTCCACGGTCACCGCGGTGGCGCTTCGGCTGTTCACCGTCTACGGGCCTCGCCAGCGCGGCGACATGCTGATCGGCCGCGCGCTGACGGCAGCGCTCGGAGGCCCGCCGCTGGACCTCTACGGGGACGGCCGCCAGAGCCGCGACTTCACCTACGTCGGCGACGTGGTCTCCGCGGCCGTCGCCGCCGCGACCACCGCGATCGGCACGACCGTCCTCAACATCGGAGCCGGTGTCAGCACCAGCGTGCTGGAGGTGCTGGACGCCATCGAGGAGCTGAGCGGGCACCCGGTCCCGATCAACCAGCGGCCCGCCCAGGCCGGCGACGTGGAGACCACCCTCGCCGACCACTCCCGGGCGGCCGACCTCCTGGGCTGGACTCCCGGCACGGACCTCCGGCGGGGCATCTCCCGCCAGCTCGCCCACCTGATCGCCGACTCCCCGCAGTCCGTCCGCGCCTGAGCGACCCCGCCCCACCGTCCCCGGAGGAATCGTGTTCGTCACCACCGCGGACAGCGCGAACGCGCTGTTCACCCGCGCCAGCAAGGCCATCCTCACCCAGGGCCGCAGCGTCGCGCCGCGCGGCATGGCCACCGCCGAACTCATGGGCGCCTACCTCAAGCTGAGCGACCCGACGGCCCGGATGGTCCACCTCAGCCCGCACCGAGTGCTCAACCCCGCCTTCGCCGCCGCCGAGACCGTCTGGATCCTCTCCGGCTCCAGCGACGACTGGATCCACGACTTCAACAGCCGCCTGGCCTCGCTCACCGACCACGGAGCCCTCCAGGGTGCCTACGGCCCGCGCCTGCGGCGCTGGCACGGGCGGCTGGACCAGCTCGACTACGTCCGACGGCAGTTGACCCGCGACAGCGAGAGCCGCCGCGCCGTCGTCCAGATCTTCGACCCGGGCCGCGACACCGCCGGCCACAAGGACGTCCCCTGCACCCTCGGTTACCGCTTCTACCTGCGCGAGGGCCGCCTGGAGATGCACACCAGCATGGGCAGCCAGGACGTGTGGCTGGGCCTTCCGTACGACCTGATCACCACGACCGTCCTGCACGAGCTGATGGCCGGCTGGCTCGGTGCCGAGGTCGGCGACTACCACCATCACGTCGACTCCCTGCACCTGTACGCCCAGCACCAGGACACCGCCTGGCACCTGGCCCCGGACGCGCCCGCCTCGCCCGCGTGGCAGCCGCTCGGCATCCCGTGGGAGGACTTCGACCTGGTGATGAAGCAGGTCACGATGGGCGAGGCGGTCGGCCACCCGGTCTGGGACGGCTTCGCCGCCGTCCTGGCCAGCTACCGGCTGTGGAAGGCCGGGCACCGCGACGAGGCCCGCGCCATCGCCGCCGAGGTGCCGGGGCCGCTGCCCGAGGCCCTCGCCACCTGGTACGACCAGCGTGAGCGCCAGGTGCCGCTCGCCGCGATGCCCACCCCGGCGATCCCGGCGAAGGGGTGACCGGCGATGACCACCCGCCGCAACACCGTGCTGGGCCTGTGCTCCTACACCCACGACTCGGCCGCCGCCCTGCTCGTCGACGGCCAACTCGCCGGGTTCGTCGAGGAGGAGAGGCTCAGCGCGGTCAAGCACGACAAGGGCTACCCGGCCAAGGCCGTCGACTGGCTCCTCGACGAGGCGGGCCTGACCCGCGCCGACATCGGCACCGTCGCCTACAACTTCACACCGCAGAACTACCTGCGGGCGATCCCCGGGGCGCTCGCCCACGCTGTACGGCCCACTACCGCGGAGCGCGCCCTGCCGAGGGCCCGGTCGTTCGCCCGGGTCGCCGCCAGCACCCGCCAGCGCCTGACCTGGCTGGCCGGCAACTTCCCGAACGCCACCGTGCGGCCCGTCCTGCACCACCGCGCCCACGGCCTCTACGCCTTCGCCGCGTCCGGCTACGAAGAGGCCGCCGTCCTGGTGGTCGACAGCCTCGGCGAGGTCCAGGCCACCACCATCGGCCACGCACGGCAGAGCGCACGCGGCTGCGCGTACCGGATCGTCCACGCCCTCGACGACCCCGCCTCCCTCGGCTACGTGTACGGCGCCGTCACCGAGCACCTCGGGTGGCGGCGCGGGGACGAGGAGGGCACCGTCATGGCCCTGGCCGCCCTCGGCGACCCGAAGCGCTTCCGGGCCCTGTTCGCCAAGGCCGTCCGGCTCACCACCAACGGCTTCACGCTCGACCACCGGCTCATCGCCCTGCGGGTCATGGACCGCCGCTACCCCCGGCTGACCACCGCTTTCACCGCCCTCACCTGCCCACCGCGCCGACCGGAGGAGGAGATCGCCCAGGTCCACGCCGACCTCGCCGCCGCCCTCCAGGAACGCACCGAGCAGGTGATGCTGCACCTCGCGCGGATCGCCCGCGAGCGCACCGGCGCCCGGCTGCTGTGCGTGGGCGGCGGGGTCGCGATGAACTGCGTCAGCATCGGCAAGATCATCGCCTCCGGACTGTTCGACGAGGTCGCCGTCCCGCCCGCCGCCGGGGACTCGGGCACCGCGATCGGCGCCGCAGCCGCCGTACACCTCGACCGGCACGGCGACCTCCCCACCGGGCTGGCCCGCGCCTGCTACCTCGGCCCGTCCTTCCCTGGCCTGGAACTGCCCGCCAAGCCGAGGTCCGGTATGACCGCGCGCCGCCTGGACGACGTGGCCGCCTTCGCAGCCCGTGAACTGGCTGAGGGCACGATCATCGGCCTGTTCCAAGGCGGTGTGGAGGCCGGGCCCCGGGCACTCGGGCACCGCTCGATCCTCGCTTCCCCGCTACGGCCCGGCGTCGCCGACCGGCTCAACTCCACCGTGAAGTTCCGCGAACCGTTCCGCCCGTTCGCCCCGGTCGTCCTGGCCGACAAGGCCGCCGACTACTTCACCCTCGGCCAGGAAGCGCCGTTCATGTCGATGGCCTCCCCGGTCACCGACCTGGCCCGCCAGACGATCCCGGCGATCGTCCACACCAACAGCACCGCGCGAGTACAGACCCTCGCCCCCAGGGACAACCCGCTCCTCGCCGACATCCTGACCGCCTTCGCCGAACTCACCGGCGTGCCCGTACTGATCAATACCTCCCTGAACATCAAGGGCAAGCCGATCTGCGGCACCCCGGAGATGGCACTGGACTGCCTCGCCGAATCCGGCCTGGACGCGCTCCTCATCGAGGACTGGTGGGTGACCAAGGCATGAAGATCGGCTACAGCTGCTGGGGCTTCCTCGGCTCCGGCGTCACCGACACCCCCGACGGCGGACGCAGCCACCGCCGAACCCTGGTGGACGGCCTTATCGCCGCCGGCCACGAGATCGTCCTCCTCCAGACCAACCGGGACCTGGCCGAGGCCGGCACCGACCTCACCGCCACCTACCGGTGGGACGACGGCCTGCCCGAGATCGACGCTCTGTTCCTGGAATGGCGCTGGCCCATCCCCAGCCGCAACACCACGGCGTGCGGCGCCGAGGGGCACACCTGCGACCTGCACCGGCAGCAGGAACTCCTCGACCACTACACCCACCGGCTCGCCGTCCGCACGGTGCTGTGGGACAAGGACCAGCAGCTGCCCGCCGACGATCCGCTGCGGACTGTTCGGCACCTGCAGGTGTGCGAGCCGGCCCTGTACCCGTCACCCGGAGCGGCCAGCCTGCTCTTCCCGGTCGCCGACGACGCCCTCGACCAGGCCTACCCGGCCGCCCTCGCGGCCGAGAAGCGCCTGCTGCCACTCGTCTACATCGGCAACCAGTACGACCGCGACACCGCCTTCGAGGAGTTCTTCGCCCGGGCCGCCGCCCAACTGCCTCACCGGGTGGCCGGGAAGTGGAACAGCACCGCCCGCTGGCCGGAGGTGAACTTCACCGGCCGTATCCCCTTCGACGAGGTCACCCCCACCTACCGCTCCGCGGTGGCCACAGTGCTCCTCGCCCCCGACCGGTATGCGAGGACCGGCCAGTTCACCCAGCGACTCTTCGAGGCCGTCCTCGGCGGCTGCCTGCCGCTGGCCCCGCGCACCCTGCGGGCCACCGAGACGGTCGTCCCGCGCGAGCTGGTCGTCACAAGCGCGGCCGACGTTGTGGCCACCGTCACCACGCTCGCCCGGATCGCGGGCAGCCAGGCCCACGCCGACCTGATCGCCCGGTGCCTCGACCGGCTCGACCTGTTCCGCCTCACCCGCCAGCTCCGCACCCTCACCGCCGCACTGACCGGCACAACCATCCCACCCCTGCTGCTCGAAGGAAACCACGCATGACAACGCTGGAGATCTCGTCCGAGTGGCCCGAACAAGTCGGGGGCCAGCCCGTCGCACGGCTCGGTAGCCTGTAGCGGCATGGACAGAATCGCCATCATGGGCTGCGGAGGCAGCGGCAAGACCGTCGTCGGACGCCAGCTCGCCGAACTGATCAATGCCCCTCTGACTCACCTCGACGGCGTCTACTACGACACCGACTGGAACCCTCTGCCGCAGGAGAAGTTCGCTGCTCTCCAGGAGGAGCTCGTCGCCCGGCCCCGCTGGGTGATCGACGGGAACTACGCCTCCACCCTCCCGATCCGCCTCAAGCGGGCCGACACCGTCATCTTCCTCGACATCCCCCCGGTCATCTGCCTGCTCGGCATCCTGCAGCGACGCCGGCGCTACCGCGGCGGCCAGCACACCTCCCAGGGCGTCTTCGACCGCATCACCTGGGGCTTCATCCGCTACATCCTCGGCTACCGGCGCCAGATGCGGCCCAAGGTCCGCGCGTTGATCGCCGAGCACGCCGGCCACGCCCGCGTCGTCACCCTCACCAGCCGCCGGGCCGCCCGCCGCTTCGTCGCCGCCGTCCCTCCACAGACATGACCTGACCCACTTCGCACCGGGAAGGCTCCACCTGTCCATGACCGCCAACCCGTTCCTCGACACCGACCGCGTCCGCCACGACCTGTACGCCGACGCGGGCCGCATCGCCCAGCGCACCGGCGCGCTGTCCCGCGCCAAGACCGCCGGTCCCCACCCCGCCACCGTCATCGCCGACCTCGCCGCCACCGTCATCGCCGACCTCGCCGCCACCGGGCTGCCTGGTACCGTCCTCGACATCGGCTGCGGACGTGGCACGACCACGCTCGCCCTGGCCGAGCGGCTCGACCCGCCGAGGCTCATCGCCTTCGACCAGTCCACCGCCCTCCTCGCCGAGGCCCGGAGCCGGCTCACCGGCCGCCTGGGCGTGGAGTTCCTGCGCGGCGACTTCCACGCCATCGACCTACCCAACTCCTCCGTGGCCGTCGCGGTGGCCGCTTTCTGCCTCTACCACTCGCCCCGGCCAGCGGCAGTGATCGCCGAGATCGCCCGCTGCCTGGCGCCCGGCGGGCTGTCGATCACGGTCACCAAGTCGCCCGACAGCTACCGCACGCTGGACGAGGTGATCGCCGCCAGCGGCCTCGACCCCGAGGCCACCAGCCGGCCGAGCCTGTACGAGACCTTCCACAGCCACAACCAGGCCGACATCGTCGGCACCTGCCTCGACGTGCAGCAGGTCATCCACCACGAACACCGATTCCGCTTCACCGACGCCGACCACATCGCGGAGTACGCAGCCACCAACCCGAAGTACCAACTCGGTGGCGACGTCGCGCAGATCGCCCGCCGGCTTCGGGAGACCGTCGGCAACGGCCCGCTGGAGACCTCCTCCACCGTCACCTACGTCGTGGCCGCCCGCCGATGAGGACCTTCATCAAGACGTACCTGAGCGCCCAGGCCCAGCAGCAATCCCTGGCCCACTACCGGTGGATCGCTCGTGCCAACCCCGACGTGCGCATCCCCCTGATCATCCAAGTCCGCCCCACCGAGATCGACTTCGAACACCTCGAAGGACGACACGGCGGTCCCGACGACCTGGTGGTCCTGGCCAACCTCCTCGGACACCAGCACACCGCCGCTCACACCCGCGAGCTGCACGCAGCCCGCCTCGACACGCCGCACACCCACGACACCATCACCATCACCGGCTTCGCCGACGGCCGCCGCGAACGCCTCCACCAACTCCTGGCCTCCGGCACCGTGCCGAAGCCGGCCATGACGCCCGAGGCCGCCGACGACTGGCTGAACCGGGCCTCGACCATGCCGGCCGCCTTCTACAAGGACGCCAACCCGCGCAACTTCCTCATCACCGACGCCGATGTGGCCGTCATCGACTTCGACTCCCTCACCCTCGCGCCATTCGGCTACGACCTCGCCAAGCTCGTCGTCAGCACCGCCATGACCACCGGCCCGCTGCCCGAGGACACGATCCGCCAGGCCGTGGACACCTACAACCACCACCCCCGCCGACGCGGCCTGCCCGGATGCTCCTGGCGCGAGTTCGCCGCGTGGTGCGAGTTCCACCACATCCTCACCACGCCCTACCTCGGCACCAACGGCTATCGGTTCAGCTGGCACACCACCAGGCCGTCCTGGACCACCGACGTCCTTCGGCACCTCGACAAGGAGTCCGCACCGTGACGCACAACAGCGTGATGAACAGCCGGAACTCGGTCTGCGTGATCGTCCACGACAAGGGCACCGACACGATCGCCGCCGTGCACTACGCCGCCCGCAACTGGTCCCCGCACCCCGCCTGGACCGTCCCGGGCGGCAAGGCGGAGCCGGGCGAAGCCCTTGACGAGGCCGCCGCCCGCGAACTCAAGGAGGAGACCGGCCTGCTCGTCGACCCCGCGGACCTCGAACTCGTCCACGTCATCCACGTCGAACAGGGCTGGGACCAGGCCGGCCAGTTCGTCCTCTTCGTCTTCGCCACCGACAAGTGGACCGGCGAGCTCACCAACACCGAACCCGACAAACACCTCGCCGCCCGCTGGGTTCCCGCCGGCCACCTCCCCGAGCCGGCCTTCCCCACGGCCGCACAGGCGCTCACCGCCTACCGCGCTGGCGGCCCCGCCTTCTCGCGCTACGGCTGGGAGCCGGCAGCGGCATGACGGCGTGGTTGGGTGGGCTCGTCGAGGAACTGGCCCCCGAGCAGATCCGCTGTCACTTCATCCGTCGACACCCGGCGACCACCTCGGTCCGCTGGCTACAGTCGTCGCCATGAGCGACTCGCAGCCCCACGAGGTCGTAGCCCAGCCCCGCACTGCCGCCGGCGTGATCTTCTTCGACGAGGACGACCGCATCCTCCTCGTGAAGCCGACATACAAGCCCGGCTGGGAGATCCCCGGCGGCTACCTGCACGCCGGAGAGACCCCGAGCGAGGGCGCGGCCCGGGAGGTCAAGGAGGAGCTCGGCATCACTCCACCGATCGGCCGCCTGCTCGTTGCCGACTGGGCGCCCCATCCCACCGAGGGCGACAAGCTCCTCTTCGTCTTCGACGGAGGCATCCTCCCGGCCGACGAGCTCGCACGCATCACCGTCGACCTGGTCGAGATCAACGAGTACGCCTTCCACCCCACAGACCAGCTCGAGGCACTCCTCCTCCCCCGCCTCGCCCGCCGCGTCCACGCCGCCATCACAGCCAGAACGCAATCCGAGATCGCCTACCTGGAGCACGGAGCGGCCCGCTCGTAGAGATCCACGACCTCGCACTGGCTGCACGGAGACTTGGGCGAGCAGAGCCGGACGCCATCAGCAGCCGCACCACTGGTCACTCGGGCGGTGCTTTGGTCAGGATGTTGACGACGGCCCGACAGTAGAGACCGCTCAGATCCGGCGCCCTAACGATAAGAAGGAACGGCCGGATCGAGCTGCTCACCGCATGCTTCGGGGCTGATGTGTGGTCACAGCGGAAAGCCAGCACCGTTCATCGCAGGCTCGCCGGTGCTCGGCCTTAGCGTTCCCAGCAGTTGTCGCAGAGTCCCGAGTCGGTGTCGGTGGTGAGCTCTCCGCAGTGGCCACATTCGTCGATGTCGCGCTCGCCGAACTCAGTGACGCAGACGAGGCACAGCCATGCCGCGTCGATGCGGGGAAGCTGCAGCTCGACGCAGAGCCTGCCCACCTCGTCCATGATCGCGCGGATGGCGGCCTCGTCGCCGGTACGCCGGGCTTCCTCCATAGCCGGGATGAGGGCTTCGCGCTTCTCCTCGGGCAACAGGCGGTGAAGGACCGGCACGTTCTGGAGGTCGACGACGCCTTCGGACCAGCATTCGGGGCAGATCCAAAGCGCCGTGTAGCCGCCCTTGCGGTAGTCGCGGGCGATCGCGGAGAGGTACTCCGGGCTCAGCCCCGGTACGGCCTGGCCACCTGCTATGACGGCTCTCAGGGCCTGCTGGTAGGTCTCGATGGTGATGCGCTCACGGATACGGGCGATGCGCTGCAGCTTGGTGCCTGCCATGACGGTCTCTCTCACCGGGCACGCCGCCGACCTCGCCGCGCCGGAGATCTAGACCGACGGGATGGGGGTGGTGCTGGCGAAGCTGTGCTTCTTCTGCCCGGCGTCCAGCTGATGGCCGGCGCTGGTAGCCGTGCGGGCAAGGACCCCGAAGGCCCGGCTGCAGTCTACTGGCTCGGTCCTACGAGGTCGTGGCTTCGAAGAAAATGATCAGGTAGCTGACCAGGTTTGCCACAGCTGGCTGATCCTCCGTGCTGCTGTTGGGGAAGCCGGCCAGCACGTCCTTGACGAGGTTGAGCACGGTGGTAACGCAGTCCGGACGTACGGCGGGCGGGCGAACCACCGTATGGCGCGGAGTCAGTCCAGTGCCCGCGGGCTGGTGCCCGGATCAACCCGATGATTCGGATCTGCGCCGCGATGCCTTTCCGGGGCCAGCGTCACCCGGGAGCGCGAGAGGCAGCCTTCGACGTGGGCTGCCCGCTACCGGGTGCGCGGGGTGGTGACCAGCTGGCCGTTCCTGAGGTGGTGGTCGAGGTCGAGGCCGCTGTCGAGCATGGTGAGAACGTCGTAGTGTCGGTTCGCCGGGACGGTGCCGACCCGCTGCTTGTCCCGGCGCGCTCTGATAGTCGACTTCTTCCTGCCCGGGCGGGCGAGGGCAACCGGGCCGTCCTCCGCGCCGGGTCGCAGCCGCACGAGAGGGATTGAAACGGCACGGCCGGCAAGCAGGGCGGCGACCGGGTTGGAGTGGGAGCCCACGTAGTCGAGAAGGTCGTCGATCTCGTAGGCGTTGGCCGTGTAGGCGGCCTTCCATCCGTCGATCTGTTGGTCAGCCAGCCACGGGCGGAGCTCGTCCGGCCGGATGCCGGCGGCGGCAGCGGCTCGACCGATCGTGTGGGCCAGGCGGCGGGAGGTGATGCCGGAGGTGAGCAGGGTGAGGGCCTGCTCCGTGTCGACGCCGTGCCGGACGTGCCAGGCTGTGCGGGGGTTCAGACGTGGGGTGCTGGGGGTCAACTGCGGGTGGGTGTTGACAAGGTTGACCAGGGCGCCGAGCGTCCAGCTGATCGCGTGCTCGAAGCCGCTGCTGATGTTGTGCACAGTCTGCTCGAGGGCCCAGTCCTGCATCACCGTGTCCGGCAGCCAGGTACGGGCAAGCTCGGGGATGGGCGTGCCGGACACCCAGTCCCCGATCGCCGTGTCGATGGGCACATCGAGCTCTCGGGTCAGGCGGCTGGTGCGCGTGACGCTGAACGTCCACTTGCCGAACACCTCGGGCAGCAGCAGGAGGCTGGCGAAGACTTCCAGTTCGGCGAGGAAGTGCAAGGTCTGATCCAGTGGCCACTCCGGCGGCCCGATCAACAGGTCGGCCTCGCTCAGCTGCGTGTCGTCGGCGGAGGCGTGGGTGAGGAGCTGATCGACCACGCGCTGGGCGATGCGGTCGAGGTGGCGGGCGGAGCCGATGCTGGTGCCGGTGGTGGTCCAGCGGCGGGCGGAATCGGTGTCCGTCGCGTCGTAGGCGGCGGCAACCTGTTCGGCCAGGGCCATCCAGCGGGCGGGGATCGAGGGGTCGGAGGCCTGGTCCATCGCCATCAGCGACCGGACGGCGGCCAGTCGGTCGCCGGGGGCGTGGAGCGTGTCTGCGTGGGTCTGCAGGACCAGCCACACGAAGGCGGCGAAGTCGGCCGCGATGGTGCCGCCCAGCGAGAACACCCCGTCGAAGTACGTTCGCATCTGGTGCTCGGCCCGGGCCAGCGCTGCCAGGGCCTCGTCGCTCAGCAGGGCGGAGGTGACCTCGAGCTGCGCCGTGTCGGGAGTGAGCGTGGCGAAGTCGCGGGCGGTGGGCGGGTAGGGGCGGGTGAGGATTACCCAGCCCTCGCTCTCGCGCCCGGCCCGTCCAGCGCGGCCGATCGCGTTCAACAGCTCGGCGGGGCTGAGGCTGCGCTGGTTGGCGTAGGCGAGCCGGTCGGTGGACACCTTGTGGTGGACGATGACGGTCCGTACCGGCAGGTTGACGCCGTCGGTGAGTGTGGTGGTGCTGGCAATGGCGATCAGCGCAGGCCGGTCGCCCCGCAGGCCGTCCTCCACGGCGTGGAGGACGTCGTCGGGAAGGTCACCGTGGTGGAAGGCGACGCCGTGGCGAGTACAGCCGACCAGGGGGTGCCCGGCTCCGAGGGTCTCGGCCAGGAACTCGGTCAGCGCGGCGGCCTCGGGCCGCACCTCCAGGTGTTCGGCGATAGCGTGCGCAGTGTTGCGCGCCTCGACTTTGCTCTCGACGACCATCAGGACGCTGCCAGCGCCGGTGAGGGCGGCCGCACCGGCGGCGAACACATCGCGGTCGGGGATACCCCCGCCAAGCTTGGTCTTGGAGGTCCACCGGCGCGAGGAGTAGCGGCGCTTGCCCACCGCGCCAGTGGTCAGGTGGGAGACTCCGGCAGCGTCGGTCGGTCTCACGGCCAACTGTGCGGCCACCGGCACGGTGGCAAGGATGGTAGAGGGGTGGTTCTTGCTGGGCGGGCGGTTCGTGAGCTCTGCCTGATCATTGATCAGCTTCGGGTACAGCAGACCGTGCAGGCGTCTCGGCCCGCGCCAGGTGTCCGTGAAGTACACCTCCTCCGCCGGCCGCGAGGGGTCGAGCCATGACGCGAGGGCAGCTCGGTTGCCAACAGCGGCGGACAGCAGGACCAGCCGGGTGTCGGGGCGGGACTGCAGGAGGGAGAGCAGGCTCTCCAGCACGAAGCCGCGCTGTCCCTGCGCGAGGTGGTGGGCCTCGTCGACGACGATCAGGCCGACGTCGTCCAGCGCGCCGCCAGGGTCGTTGCGGATCATGTGCATGAGCCGCTCGGGCGTCACAATGTCCACGTCCCCGACGAGGCTGCCCGGCCCGTCGGCGAGGGGGAAGTCCGGCTGCTCTGCCACCAGTCGGCGCTCCATCTGCCGCAGCCGCCCCCGCAGCGCGGCGCGCATCTCCCGGCCCAAACTGCGCATCGGCGACACGTACACCACCCGGCCGGGTCGCTGCGCCAGGTGGGAGCAGATCACCAGTTGCGCCATCAACGTCTTGCCCGCGCTGGTGGGCACGCTGATCAGGCTACGGGCGGTGTCCGGGTCGATCGGGTTGCCGCTGCTCAGCTTCAGCAGCTCGCGCTGCGGGCGCCACAGGGTCATCACCGGCGGTTCGGACAGGGCGAAGGTGAGCGCGACCGCCGGCGGGGTGCCCGGCGGCAGCAGCTCGTACAGGCTGCTGAGCGCCATCTCCGTGCTCAGGTCGAGCAGGTGGGCGGCCACCCACCTGGCCATCCGGTCGGTGCGGCCAGCGCGCCCCTCCAGCACGTCCAGCAGCGACCGCTGTGCCGTCTCCAGGTTGTCGCGGGCCCCGTAGAACAGGAAGAGGCGCAGCCGGTGGACGGCTTCGACCACGGCCTCGCTCGGCCCGTACATCGTGCCTGCCATCGACTGGCGTCCCATCAACTCGCGCAGGTCCGCGAACTGGCGGCGCCACGCCGTCAAGGTCCGGTTCAGGTCTTGGCGGTTCAGGCCGAGGAAGACCACGCCGACTTCCAGCGCCAGCGATCCGATGTGCGCGGCGAGCGGCGAGGTGAAGTCCACCAGGTCCGCGACCCGACGGTAGACCGCGGTGGCGTTAGGCTCCTGCTCGCACCGGCGGTAGCCGGCCTGGGCTGCGAAAGCGATCTCCAACCGTTCGGCGTCCGAGTGCCGTTCGTCGCCGAGGGCGAGGTCCAGGACGTGCGAACTGACTGCGAGGGCGTTGCGGACCCGCACCGGGTCGAACCCCGCCGCCTGCGGGTCCAGCGCGGCCAGCCCGTGCAGGAACCACGCAGTCGCCAGCACCTCGTCCGAGATCTCCTGGTCCTGCCGGAACGCAGCGACCTCCAAGTCGACGATGGTCTTTAGCAGGTCCTTCGCGGACGGCAGCACCCCGCCGGCCCGGAACTCTCCGAGAGCCGCCGCCAGCACGGCCGGGTCTAGAGTGCGCTCCACACGTACCCCCTCACGATCCGGGCGAAGGCCTCAAGGTCGTCGATCGCCACCACCATCCCCTTCAGAGCATCGGGGTGGGAGTGCGTAGTGAAGTGCTGCTGCGCCAGGTGGAACGCCCTCGCCGGCGTCGCCGACGCGTTCAGCGCCACGCTGACCCCACCGTTCCCGGACTCCTCCGCGTCGACCCACTGGCTCACCAGGCTGCTCACGAACTCCAGGGTGTCGGGCACCAGCCGCTTGTCGCCCCAGGACATCTGCCCCAGGTAGGTCGCGCCTTTCGTGCCGAGCTGCGTCCAGCCCTTGCGGATGGCGCCGTCCGGCTTGTTCGCCTTCCCGGTGTACTTCTTCATCTCCCACAACCGGAAGACGAAGCCGCGAGTGCTGCCCTCGGCCCGGTGGATGATCAGCCCGTCGCCACCACTGTCGCTGACCGTCGGCCCCGGTGCGGTGAGAAACTCCACGCTGCGCCCGGGCTCGGCGGGCAGGTCCCGGGTGATGAGGTACCAGAGCCACTCTCCGACGTAGCCCGCCAGGCCGTGGTTGCCCTTTTTCAGTGCTGCGGCCGCTCCGAAGACGGGGTATGCGAAGGCCAGGGTGCGGACGTGGTCGCGGCCGGTGAGCTTCGTGCCGGCCAGCACGGACTGCCTCCAGAGGTCGTACACCTCGGTCTCGACGTCGGTGCGCGAGTGCATGACCTCGTCCGCGATGATCCATGCAGCTGCGGCCCGGTCCTCCGGGGCCTGGTCGATGGTCACCACGAGTTCCCACGGGCAGTTCTGCCCGGCCCCGCGGCTCTCCCGCCGAGTGAGGTTGGCGAGGCGGCCGCCGACGGCCTGGGCGCGTTCCATCGCCTGCTGCGCCGATATCTCCAACCCGCCCCCACCTCCCGTTCCTGGCCCGGTGTCGGACCTCGCGGCGAAGACACATACCCCACCCTATCGAGCAGGTGAAGCAGATTGGCTGGCGCGACACCCGAGCCCGGCCCTCGCTACTCCGTCCGGGAATCACCGCCCGCCCCCCTTCGGGTCCAGCAACTTCGCGCCACGCTCTCTACGCATGGCGCTGAGCGCCACCGCAAACCGAGGGCACATCCAGGGCACATGCGGGCGGAAAATGGCGCTGACCAGTGAAAACTCCATGCATGAGTTTTCCCAGGTCAGCACCATGATCGCCAGATAATCGCAGGTCAGCGCCGTGCTGGTGCAGTACGTGAACTACCGCTGAGCCGAGCGGCGGCCCCGGTCGGAAGCTCCCTGGTGGGGGCTTCCGAC
>NZ_JBHVIV010000022.1:0-101736 GCF_042799475.1 Kitasatospora sp. NPDC057692
GGCCTCGGCCAGGTGCCCGTAGCGGGGTGCCCCCCCCACCCCGGGGGGGGGGCGCCGGGCCGCGCCGTGTGCGGGACACCCCTGCGGGGCACCGGGGAAGGGGCACCCGGCGGTTCGGGGCGCCCGGCCGGGTGCGGCACAATGGAAGGCTGCAAGCCGAATTACTCCCGACGACGCCGGAGCGATCTCACGTGGCGGAATACATCTACACGATGCGCAAGGTGCGCAAGGCGCACGGAGACAAGGTCATCCTTGACGACGTGACGCTCAGCTTCCTCCCCGGAGCGAAGATCGGCGTCGTGGGCCCCAACGGTGCCGGTAAGTCCACGGTGCTCAAGATGATGGCCGGCCTGGAGCAGCCCTCCAACGGCGACGCCTTCCTCTCGCCCGGCTTCACCGTCGGCATGCTCCTCCAGGAGCCGCCGCTCGACGAGTCCAAGACGGTTCTGGAGAACGTCCAGGACGGCGTCAAGGAGATCAAGGGCAAGCTCGACCGCTTCAACGAGATCGCCGAGCTGATGGCGACCGACTACTCGGACGCGCTGCTCGACGAGATGGGCAAGCTCCAGGAGGAGCTGGACCACGCCGAGGCCTGGGACCTGGACGCCCAGCTGGAGCAGGCCATGGACGCCCTGGGCTGCCCGCCCGGCGACTGGCCGGTCACCAAGCTCTCCGGTGGCGAGAAGCGCCGCGTGGCGCTCTGCAAGCTGCTGCTGGAGGCCCCCGACCTGCTGCTGCTCGACGAGCCCACCAACCACCTGGACGCCGAGTCGGTGAACTGGCTGGAGCAGCACCTGGAGAAGTACAAGGGCACCGTCGTCGCCGTCACCCACGACCGGTACTTCCTGGACAACGTCGCCCAGTGGATCCTGGAGCTCGACCGCGGCCGCGCCTACCCGTACGAGGGCAACTACTCCACCTACCTGGAGACCAAGCAGTCCCGTCTCAAGGTCGAGGGCCAGAAGGACGCCAAGCGCGCCAAGCGGCTCAAGGAAGAGCTGGAGTGGGTCCGCTCCAACGCCAAGGGCCGCCAGGCCAAGTCCAAGGCGCGTCTGGCCCGCTACGAGGAGATGGCCGCCGAGGCCGACAAGATGCGGAAGCTGGACTTCGAGGAGATCCAGATTCCGCCGGGCCCGCGCCTGGGCAGCGTCGTCATCGAGGTCGAGAACCTCAACAAGGCCTTCGGCGAGAAGATCCTGATCGACGACCTCAGCTTCACCCTGCCGCGCAACGGCATCGTCGGCATCATCGGCCCGAACGGCGCCGGCAAGACCACCCTGTTCAAGATGCTCCAGGACCTGGAGACCCCGGACAGCGGCACGGTCAAGGTCGGCGAGACCGTCAAGATCAGCTACGTCGACCAGACCCGCTCCAACATCGACCCGAAGAAGACCCTCTGGGAGGTCGTCTCCGACGGTCTGGACTGGATCAACGTCGGCCAGGTCGAGATGCCGTCCCGCGCCTACGTCTCGGCGTTCGGCTTCAAGGGCCCGGACCAGCAGAAGCCGGCCGGCGTGCTCTCCGGCGGTGAGCGCAACCGCCTGAACCTGGCGCTCACCCTGAAGCAGGGCGGCAACCTGCTGCTCCTCGACGAGCCCACCAACGACCTCGACGTCGAGACCCTCTCCTCGCTGGAGAACGCGCTGCTGGAGTTCCCCGGCTGCGCCGTGGTCATCTCGCACGACCGCTGGTTCCTGGACCGGGTCGCCACCCACATCCTCGCCTACGAGGGCGACAGCAAGTGGTTCTGGTTCGAGGGCAACTTCGAGTCGTACGAGAAGAACAAGGTCGAGCGGCTGGGCGCGGACGCGGCCCGTCCGCACCGGGCCACCTACAAGAAGCTCACCCGCGGCTGACACCCAGTCGTGACGACGGCCCGGCAGGCCGCCCGCCCCGTGGGGGCCGGCCTGCCGGGCCGCGGCCCGACCGGCACGCACCGCCGGCGGGCACCGGACGTCGAGGAGAACCCGTGGCACGCCACATCTACGCCTGCCCGCTGCGCTGGTCCGACATGGACGCCTTCGGGCACGTCAACAACGTGGTCTTCCTGCGCTACCTGGAGGAGGCCCGGATCGACTTCATGTTCACCCAGGCCGCCGAGGCCGGCGCGGGCGAGTTCGCGGGCGGCTCGGTGGTGGCCCGCCACGAGATCGACTACAAGCGCCCGCTGGTGCACCGGCCCGAGCCGGTCACCGTCGAGACCTGGGTGACCAGGATCGGCGGTGCCTCGCTCACCGTCTCGTACGAGATCAAGGACACCGCCGCGGACGGCACCGAGACCGTCTACGTCCGGGCGTCCACCGTGGTGGTGCCCTACGACCTCGCCGAGGGCCGGCCACGCCGGATCAGCGCGGTGGAGCGGGAGTTCCTCACGCGCTTCATGGACGAGGAGCCGGCCGTCGCGGTCTGACCGCGCCCGTCCCCGTCCCCGCCCCCGTACGCCCGATGCCCGGATGTGAGCCGAAGCGTTGAACAGCACCGCCGCCCTTCCCCTCGCCGACCCCGGGGAGGCCGCCGACCTGGCCGCCTTCCTGGTCCGCCTGCTGCGCTTCGACAAGGCGGCGGCGGTCCGGCTGCAGGGCGTGCCGCGGCCGGACGGAGGCGTGCTGGCCGTCTTCGGGCGGCTGCCGCTGGGCGGTTCGGGCGCGCTGGCGGTGCGCACCGCGCGCCTGGCCCGCCTCGACGGTCCGCTCGACCTGACCGTCTCCGCCGGGCAGCTGCTGGACGGCGTGGACACGGGGGCGGACACCGTCGCGCTGCCCGCCCCGGTCACCGGCCCGGCCTGGGCCGGGCTGCTGCCGCCGCGCACCGGCTGGCGGCCGGTGGGCACCCCGCCCGCCGCCCAGGTGCGCCACGAAGTGGCGGAGGCGGTGCGGGAGTTCCGCGAGCGCAGCGAGGCCGTCCCGGCGCACCACCGGACCCGTGCGGTGCTCGACGCGCTGGCCGACGAGATCTGGTCCCGTCCGGTGGCCGTGCTGCCGGAGATGCCGCTGCGGGCCGCCCACGCGGCCCAGGTGATCGGCTTCCTGGCCCCGCAGGCCCCGCTGACCGTGCACCGGGCCGGCGGCTGGCTGCGGCTGTCGGCCCCGGCCGGGTCGGTCGCGGTCCGGACGGCGGCCGCCCCCGGCGCGGGGCTCGGTCTCAGCCCGATCGGGTAGCTCCCGCGGGCTGCGGGCAACGCCCCGGTCAGCCCTCGGTGTTGATCATCGAGGCGGCGGCGTAGGTGAGGTACTCCCAGAGCTGGCGCTCGGCGTCCTGCGGCAGGCCCAGTTCGTCGAGCGCCACCCGCATGTGCTTCAGCCAGGCGTCGTGCGCCGCCCGGTCCACCTTGAACGGCACGTGCCGCATCCGCAGCCGCGGGTGGCCGCGCTGCTCGCTGTAGGTGCGCGGGCCGCCCCAGTACTGCATCAGGAAGAGCGCGAACCGCTCCTCGGCCGGCCCGAGGTCCTCCTCCGGGTACATCGGCCGGAGCAACTCGTCCTCCGCGACGCCCTGGTAGAACCGGTGGACCAGTCGCCGGAAGGTCGGTTCGCCGCCGACCTGCTCGAAGAAGGTCTCCTCGCTGGGCGTGCCACGCCGGATCTCGTTCACCCGACCATGGTCGCAGACGGCGGCGGGGCCGTACACCGGGACCTATGGACCAGGTCCGTGGGCGTACGACCCCGAGCGGGCACCGGGTGCTCAGTCCTCCCAGCGGAACAGCTTCCAGGAGATGCCGGTCAGCACGGCCGCGAAGAGCAGCAGCACGCCCATCGCAGGCAGCGCGTCCATCACCCCGCCGCCCCGGGAGAGCACCGACTGGGCCGCGGTGACCAGGTGCCTCAGCGGCAGGGCCTCGGAGATCGCCTTGAGCCAGCCCGGCATGTCGTCGGTCGGGAAGAACGAGCCGGACAGGAAGGACATCGGCAGCACGATGATCTGCGAGAGGCCGTTGGCGGCCTCCTCGGTCTTGGCGATCGAGCCGACCAGCAGGCCGATCGACATGAACGCGATGGTCGCGCAGACCACCAGCGGGACCACCAGCCACCAGTCGCCGGTGAGCTTCAGCCCGAAGAACGGCAGGGTGGCGAGGACCAGGAAGATCGTGGTCTGGGCGAGCGCGGTCAGCACCGAGACGGTGACCCGGGAGGCGATGATCGCCCCGGCGCTCACCGGGGCGAGCCGCAGCCGCCGCAGCACCTTCTTCTGCCGCCAGCCGACCAGGGTCAGCGCGGCGCTGAACACCGCGCCGGTGGCCACCGCCCAGCCGAGCAGGCCGGGGGTGAGGAACTGGATCGGCTTGAGCGAGCCGTCCTCGACCCGGCTGCTCTCCAGGGTGAAGGTGGGCGCCTTGCCGCTGGCGGCCTGGTTGGCCTGCTGGACCACGGAGTTGACGATGCCCTGGACGGTGCCGGCGCGGACCTGGTCGGCGGCGCTGTAGCGGACGACCACGGTGCCGCCCGGGCCCTCCTTGATCATGGCGTCCAGGTCGCCCTTGCGGACCTTCTCCAGGGCGGCGGCCTCGTCGTCGCCCCGGGTGATGGTCAGCACCTCCTCCAGGCCGGTCCGGGCCTCGCCCTGGACCGAGTCCAGCAGCCGCACCGCGCCGACCTGCTCGACCTTGGCGTGCTGCGTGGTGGCCCCCTTGAGCAGGGTGCCGAACAGCATCAGGAACATCAGCGGGAAGAGCAGCACGAAGAACAGCGCGCTGCGGTCGCGGACGAACGCGACCAGCATCACCCGGGAGAGGCTGACGAAGGCGGAGACCCGCTCGCGTTCGACGGGGGCCGGGGGCGTGCCGCCCGGCGCGGGGGCGGCCGCGGGCGCGGCCGTGGTGGGCTCGGCGCTCATGCGCGGTACTCCCGTCCGGTGAGCTGGAGGAAGACGTCCTCCAGGGTGGCGCCGCGGACCTCCAGGCCGCGCAGTGCGCCCCGCTCGGCGAGCACGGAGAGCACCGGTGCGGGCAGGCGGGTGGAGAGCGACAGCGAGACGCCGTCGTCCTCCAGCGAGCTGATCTCCGCCCCGGCGGCGGTGAACAGTTCGCGCGCGGCGTCGAGGGCCAGCAGGCCGGACTCCACGCTGATCCGGACGGTGTCGTCGATCTCGCGGACCAGCGCGGCGGGCGCCCCGGTCCGCAGGATCCGGCCGCGGTCCATCACCGAGACGCGGTCGCAGAGCACCTCGGCCTCGTCCAGGTAGTGGGTGGTGAGCACGACGGTGCGGCCCTCGGCGTTGATGTCGCGCAGCAGGTCCCAGAGGTTGCGGCGGGCCTGCGGGTCGAGGCCGGTGGTGGGCTCGTCCAGGAAGACCAGCTCCGGGCCGTGGACCAGGGCGCAGGCGATCGACAGGCGCTGGGCCTGGCCGCCGGACATCTTGTCGGTCATCACCCCCGCCGACTCGGCCAGGCCGACCCGTTCCAGCATCGCGTCGGCCCGCTTGGGCCCGACGCCGTAGAAGGAGCCGAAGGTGCGGATGGTCTCCCGCGCCGTGAGCTTGTTGAAGAAGGCGGAGGCCTGGAACTGGACGCCGATGCGCGGCAGCAGTTTCGGGTTGCGCGGCCAGGGCGCCAGGCCCAGCAGCTCGATCCGGCCCTCGTCGGGCCTGCGGATCCCCTCCAGGATCTCCAGCGTGGTGGTCTTCCCGGCACCGTTCGGTCCGAGGAGTCCGTAGAATTCGCCGGCCTCGACGGTGAGTGACACCCCGTCGACGGCCTGCACGTCCCCGTACCGCTGACGGATTCCGTCGGCGGATATTGCAGCAGTCATAACGACTGAGACTAGGGGTGGCAGGCCGTCACGGGGAGGCGCCGAAGCATCATTTGATGATCAGTTTTACAACGGTGTCGAACGGCGGGCCCGATCCGGGGTCAGGCGCGGTGGACGGTGATCGTGGTCCAGGCGCCGATGTGGATCCGGTCGCCGTCGTTCAGCGGGATCGCGGTGTGCGGGGCGACCGGCTCCCCGCCGCCGTTCATCGTGGTGCCGTTGGTGGAGTCCTGGTCGACCAGCACCCAGCCGCCGTCCGGTTGCTCCGCCAGCAGGGCGTGCTGGTGCGAGGCGCCCGGGTCCTCCGGCGCGACCGAGAGGTCGATCTCCGGCACCGTGCCGCGGTGCTGGCTGCGCCGGCCGATCCGCAGCTGGCCGCGCCCGGTCAGCGGGATCCGCCGCTCGGGGCAGTACGGCGGGAAGAACAGGCCGGCCGCCTCCGGGCCGCTGCGGGCCATCATGTCGGTGAAGTAGTCGCGGTCGGCCGCGATCACCGCGAACCAGGTGGTCCGCACCGGCTCGGCGGGCGGGCCCTGCGGGGGCGCCGGCGGGGCCAGGTGGAACGAGGTGCCGAACTCGTCGCCGCGCCGGGCCGGGCCGGGCTGGGCGTAGACCGGTCCGGAGTCCTCGCGCGGCTGCGGCGCCCCGTAGGGCCCGTCGGGCCGCGGGTCCGGGTGGCCGGGGGCCGGCTGCTCCACCGGGGCAGGCGCCGGCTGGGCGTGGGGCGGCTGGGCGTGGACCGGCGGCGGGTAGCCGTAGCCGGCCGGCGCGGCGGGCTGCGGCGGCAGCGGCGGCAGCGGCGGGGCCTCACCGGGGTGGTGGCCGAGGGGCGGGCCCGGGTGCGGGCCCTGGTGCGGCGCGGGGTACGGGGCGGCCGGAGCCTCCGGCGCACCGCCGTACGCCGCCGGGATGTTCAGCGGGGCGGGCGCGGGCGGCGGCACGGGGGCGGCCTGGAACGGCTGCGGGGCGCGCTGCGGCGCCGAGAGGTCGTAGTCGTACCCGCACTCCTCGCAGAACCGCCCGGTCTGCGGGCTGCGGCAGATCGGGCAGACCGCCAGGCCCTCGGTGAGGTCGGGGAAGCCCTGCGGGGACGGCGGCGGGGGCGGGGGCACCGACCCCGGGGGCGGCGGGACGGCCCCGGGCTGCGGCAGCGCGCCCGGAGGGAGCGTGGGGTCGTACGGCGCGCCGGGAGCGCCGGGTGCGCCGTACGCCCCCGGGTTCCCGGGCGCGCCGGGGAACCCGCCGGGCGGTGGCGGCAGCGGCTGCGGCGGTGTCATCGGAAATCCGCAGAAGTCGCACCAGTCCTCGGCCTGCGACTCATGGCCCCTCGGGCAGATCGGCATCAGGTCCCCCCTCAATTCCAGCGCGGCCGGGGCTGGGCCCGGCCGGTTCGCGGCCCGGTCGGCGCTTCGGCGGTCACTTCTTCACACGGACGGTCTTGGTCGACCGGGTCTCGACGATCATCGAGTCGGCCTCGCTCACGTTCTTACGGAACCGAACGGTACCCTCCTTCGGGTCCACCACGTCCACCACCTTCTGCAGCAGCCGGAAGGTGCCCTCGTTCCCGGTGGCGTGGGCGATCCGCACCGCGGCCCCGAGCCTGGCGGTGGCCCGGTGGACGTCCCCGGCGCGGTGCGCCTCCATGCCCTCCCGGACGGCCGCGGCGAGCTCCGCCTGGCCGGTGTAGTGGGCGACCTGCGGGCTGATCCGGGTGGACGAGGCCAGGTCGTCCGTCCAGACCGCCTTGACCAGGCCCTGCGACAGCACCTCGGGCGTCCCCCCGGCGACCGACGGCGGCAGGACCAGGCTCACCCGGGCGGCCAGCATCTCGTTGCCGACGGCCGCGGACGGGACCTCCACGCAGACGTGGTAGTCGCGGCTCTCGTCGCCCCACGAGCCGGTCGGGTAGTCGCCGGCCCGCGGCCCGGCCTCGGAGCGGCGGTCGGTGAGGTCCTCCAGCGCGGGGGCGACCTGCTTGACGAACCTGACCACGGCGTTGGCCGGCGTCCAGATCCGCAGCGCGACGTCGGCGACCTGCTTGCTCATCGCGCCGGCCATCATCGAGCGGAAGTCCTCGGCCAGGCCGGACGGCTCGGGGACGATGTCGACGGTGCCGAGCAGCGCGGAGGATATCCGGCGCAGTTCGTCGACCCGCCAGTCGGTGCCCACGCCGCGGCAGTCGGCCGTGAAGTGGCCGGAGACCCGTTCGATCGCCTGCTCCAGCTCGGCGGCCGTCTGGTGTTCGTTGTTGCCGTCGGTCAGCAGGATCGCGTGCCGGATCGGGATGTCGCGACGGGTGAGGAAGAGCTGGTCGGCCTTGGTGAGCCAGGTGCCCATGGAGGTGCCGCCGGCCGCGGTGAGCCGGCGCAGCGACTCCTTGGCCCGGGCGCGGGTCTCCGCCGAGGCGACCGCGAGGGTGCCGTCGCCGGGGAAGACCTCGCGGGCCTCGTGGGTGCCGGCGACCACGGCGAAGGCGACGCCGTCGCGGACGGTGTCGATGGCCGCGGCGGTGGCCTCGCGGGCGCCGCGCAGCTTGCTCGACGGGTAGTCCATCGAGCCGGAGCAGTCCACCAGGATCACCACGGCGGCGGACTGCCCACCGCTTCCCGGGGTGGCGTCGGCGACGCCGAGCGGCCGGCCGCCGGAGGTGCCGCCGCCGGTCGCGGTCACGGTGACGATGGCGTTCACCTCGCGGGCGCCGTCCGCGAGGTACTCGTTCTGGAAGATCTCCACGTCGAACCTGGGCAGGTTCGGCTTCGCCAGTGTTGCCATGGGCCGGTGGCTCCCGTCAGGTGGTCGGTTGGTGCGGGGGGCGGCGGTGCTCGGAGGTCGGGTGGCCGCCCCCGGGTGCGGGCGCGGCGCGGACGTGCTGGGGCGGGGCGTCGTGCTGGGCGGGGTGTGCTGGGCGGGTGTGCTGGGCGGAGCGGGGTGGGGCCCGCGCCCGGGAGGGCACGGGCCCCGACGGGGCGGACCGGTCAGCGGGCCGGGGCCACGGTCGGGCGCGGCGGGACGGCGGGCGGCGGCGGGATCGCGGGCAGCGGCGGGTGCGGGGGCAGTGGGGCGGCGGGCGAGCCGATCACCGGGATGTCCGGCAGGGTCGGGTCGTACTCCTCGTCGTCCGCCGGGCCGGCCGCGGTGACCAGCGGCAGGTCGAGCGCGGTCGCCGTCCGCGCGTCCTCGCCCGGGTCGGCCCCCGCCGGGGGCGGGTCGATCGGCAGCACGGCGACGGTGATGTTGTCGTGGCCGCCGGCCGCGACGGCGAACTTCACCAGGGCCTGCGCGGCGGCCAGCGGCTCGGTCCGGGCGTCCGGCCGGACGTAGTACGCCAGGTCGGTGGCGGCCTCGGCGTAGTTCCACAGCCCGTCGGTGCAGACCAGCAGCACCCCGGGGACGTGCGGGGTGAAGTCGAGGGTGTGCGGCACGACCTCCTCGGCGTCCGCGCCCAGCCAGCCGGTGATGGCGTGGGCGCGCGGGTCCGCGTACGCCTCGGCCTCGCCCATCAGCCCGGCCTCGACCATCCGGGCGGCCCAGGAGTCGTCCTGGGTGAGCCGGAACGGCTCGGCGGCGACCCGGTCGTCGGGGATCCAGTAGGCGCGGGTGTCGCCGACCCAGCCGATGGTGATCCGCCCGCCGGCCGCGATGGCGCTGACGTAGGTGCAGGCGGGCGCGTTGACGTCGGGCCGGCTCGGCCGGGTGCCGTCGGTGGCGAGCGCGGCCACCGCGTCGGCCGCGTCGGCGACGGCCCGGCGCATCGCGCTGTTCGGTTCGGCGCCCGCCTCCAGCGAGCTGAGCAGCGACTCGGAGGCGGCGTCGACGGCGGTCTCGGAGGCCTGGTCGGGTCGGTCGGAGGAGGAGACGCCGTCGCAGACCACGGCCACCACGACCGGCTCGCCGCCGGGCAGCGAGGTGGCGGCGACGGTGAAGGAGTCCTCGTTGCGGTGGTGCCGCAGGCCGCGGTCGCTGACCCCGGCGACGCCGGCCAGCGCCTTCTCCATGTGGTCGCGGGGGCGCGGCTGGGCGCCGCCGCAGCCCTCGCAGTAGCCGTCGGCGGTCACCTGGCGCAGGCCGCAGTGCACGCACGCGGTCGCGCTCGGCGAGCCCTGGCCGCCCTGGGCGGGCACCGCGGGGGTGTTCGGCAGGGTCGGCGGATGGTCCTCACCGTCGGCGGCCGTCCGGGCGGCGGACCAGCCGGGCGGCATCGCGCCGGGGGCGGGCCGGCCGTCCCGGCTCGCCCCGCAGGAGCCGCAGAAGACGTCCTCCGGGTCCATCGGCTCGGCACAGCTCTGGCACACGGTCTGCTGCGGCATCTGTTACACCCACGTCCTGGGACGGGCCCGGTTGGCCCGCTCCACCATCTCGATCCTGGTATCGGCCCGGTCGGCCAACCGGGCGAGCACCCGGTAGGACTGCTCCAGGGCGAACCGCAGTTCCCGTTCCACCGCGGGCCGTCCCAGCACGCTGACCTCGCCGGTCGTCCGGCCGGGGCCGGTTCCGCCGGGGGAGCCGGCGGTCACCCAGCCGAGCGCCGCGCCGAGCACCTCGACGGCGAGTTCCTCGCGGCGGCGGTCGTCCAGGCGCAGCGCGGTCAGCTGCTCGGAGCTCGCGCCGAGGTCGGCGCCGAGCGGGTCGGTGGCGGGCCGCTCGCGCAGCCGGGCCCGGACGGCGGCGATCCGGGCGGCGGTGTACTGGCTGGAGGTGGCCGGGACGGACTCCAGGACGGCGACCGCGCCGGACCGGTCGTCCCCGGCGAGCCGGACCCGGGCCAGCCCGAAGGCGGCGCTCAGGTAGCTCTGGTCGGTGCTCCACACCAGACGGTAGAACTCGGCCGCGTCGCCGCCGTCGCCGAGGAGCTCGGCGCAGACGGCGAGGGCCAGCTTGGGGGCGGCCTCGCCCGGGAAGGCGTCGTAGACGGCGTCGAAGGCCTCGGCGGCGGCGCGCAGGGTCCGTTCGCGCGGGTCCGCCCCGGCCTCGGCGCCGGTGCCCTCCGGAGCGGCGGCGGCCGGGTCCGCGGCGGCGACCAGCGAGGCGAGGCCGCGGTACCAGACCACCCGCCAGTCGTCCGGGTGGTCCTGCTCCAGTGCGGCCAGCGCCTCGGCGGACCGCCGCCCGCGCCCGAGTTCGAGCAGCGCGCGCAGCGCCCGCAGCCGGCGCTCGATCGAGTCGGTGGGGGCGCCGTCCAGCGCGGTCAGCGCCTCCTGCGGGTCGGTGGCCAGCAGGGTGGCGAGGAAGCCGGCGTTCGGGTCGGCCGGGTCGACCCGGGGGACGGGCAGCGCGAGGGCGGCGGCGGCCGGGTCGACGCCGGTCAGCCGCAGTTCGCCGGGCTGCGCCGTGGGTGCCACCAACTCGGTGTCGACGACGCGCAGTTCGGGTCCGAAGAGGGTGGAGGGCGCGGGCCTGGCGCGGCCGTCCTGGAGCGCCAGCACCTCGCGCAGCACGCCGGTGAGCTGGTCGGCCATCTCCTCGGCGGAGGCGAACCGGCGGGCCGGGTCGGGGTCGGTGGCGCGCACCAGCAGGCGGTAGTAGGACTCGTAGGCGGCGAAGGCCGGGACGGACTCCGGGCCGGGCAGGGTGTCCCGGTAGGTGGTGGAGTAGCCCTGGAAGTCGAAGCTGAGGACGGCGAGGGTGCGGGCCACCGTGTAGAGGTCGGAGGCGGGGGAGGGGCCGTCGGTGGCGATCTCCGGCGCCTGGTAGCCGATGGTGCCGTAGATCGGGCCGTCGTCGTCGAAGCGGCGGACGGCGCCCATGTCGATGATCTTGAGGGTGTCGCCGCTCTGGATCACGTTGTCGATCTTGAAGTCGCAGTAGACCAGGCCGCGCTGGTGCAGGTAGCCCAGCGCGGGCAGCGCCTCCAGCGCGTACGCGATCGCCTGCTCGACCGGCAGCGGGTCGCGCCGGCCCTCCGGGGTGCGGCGCCCGTTGGCGATGTCCTTGAGCGACTTGCCGCCGACGTACTCCATCACGATGTAGCCGTCGGTGGCCCCGGTGCGCAGGTCCGGGTGCTCGGCGAAGTTGATGATGCGCACGATGCCCGGGTGGTCCACCTCGGCCAGGAAGCGCCGCTCGGCGACGGCCACCGCGAGCGCGTCCTCGTCACCGGTGTCCAGCAGGCCCTTGAGCACCACCCACTTGTCGTTGACCCGCCGGTCCACCGCCAGGTAGATCCAGCCGAGCCCGCCGTGCGCCAGGCAGCCCACCACCTCGTACTGCCCGCCGACCAGGTCGCCCCGGCGCAGCTTGGGGGTGAACGAGTACGGGGTGCCGCACTTGGTGCAGAAGCCCTCCGGGCGGCCAGACCTGCCGTTGCGCTCCCGGCCCACCGGGGCGTCGCACTTGGAGCAGTACCGCTTGCGCTCCGGCACCTCGGGGTTCTCCAGCACCGCCTGCGCCGGGTCGGCGGCCGGGACGGTCGGCACCGTCACCAGGCCGGCGCCGAGGCGGTGCCGGTTGGCGGTGGCGCTGCCGCGGCTGCTGCGCACCGAGACCGAGCGGCCGCTGCCGGTGCGGGTCGAGCGGTGCGAGCGGGAGCGGCCGGACAGCGAGCGGGAGGAGGCACTGCGGGCCGAGGCGCGGGCCGAGCCGGTGTCCGGGTCGAACGCGATCTCCACGGTGGAGGTGTGCGCCCGGGAGCCGCTCGTCGCGGAGCGCGGGGCCGGCACCCCGGGCGGGGTGAGGCCGCACTCGTCGCAGTAGCCGTCGGTGTCGATCGTCCCGGCGCACTCGCGCGGGCAGGGATCGCCCGCGCCCGCCGGGGCGGACGCCGCCGGCCCGGTGCCGCTCGCTCCGGTGCCGCCGGCCGAGGTGGCGGTCCGCACGGAGGAGGTGCCGCCCTCCGGCGCGAGCCCGCACTCGTCGCAGTAGCCGTCCGCGTCGATCGTCCCGCCGCCGCCGCACTCCGGCCGCACGCACGTCTCGCCCATCACCCTCGGCCCCCCTGTACCCGTCCGTCGACAGCCTGTCCGTCGGCCGGCTCCCCGCCGGCCCACGCCCCGCCCCGCTCCGGCCCGCCCGCCGCGCCCGCCGCGTTCGACGCGTCCGCCGGGCCCGTTCCGGACCCGTCGTCCGGCCCGCCCGGTGCCGGGCGCAGCGCCTGCTGGAAGCGGGCCACCGCGCCCGCCGCCGCCCGCAGGTCGCACGGCGCGCTCCACAGCAGCCAGCGCGCCTTCTCGTACCGCTCCACCACTTCCGGGTCCTCGGCCACCCGCAGCCGGGCCGCCATCGCCTTGTACGCGTCCAGCCGCCCGCGCAGCTCGGCCCGGACGGCCAGCGGCTGGGTCACCTCGGTCAGCGACTGCCGGGCCCGGGCCAGCTCCTTGGCGGCCGCGTCCTCCAGCGCGTCGAGCAGCGGCGCCAGCCGGTACCACTGCCCGCTCTGCCGCAACTCCAGCGCCACCACGATCCGTTCGCGCAGCGCCGAGGCCGGTCCCGGGACGGCCGGCACCTCGGTGGCGGCGATCTTCGCCAGCACCTCGCCGCGCGCCCGGCGGGCCTCGGCCAGCGTGGCGTCGGCCCGCTGGAGCAGGTCCCCGACGCCCTGCAGGCGCTCCTCGGCGTCGTCGCGCAGCCGCAGCAGGTTCTCCAGCTCCAGCCGGACGCCGTCCAGCGCCCGCCCGGCCAGGTCGAAGCGCTCGGTGTCCACCACCCCGGACGGCGTGGCCAGCGCGCCGCCGTCCGGGACCGTGCCGCGCTGCGCGGGGACGCGGGCGGGCCGCCAGAGCGCCAGCGGGTCGGTGCGCACCTCGGTCCGCAGGCCGCCCAGGTCGGCGTCCAGCGCCTCCAGGTCGTCGCCGAGCGGATGGGTGCCGGCCCGCACGCCGAGCGAGGCCGCCAGGGTCTGCACCCGGCGCAGTTCGGCGATCAGCAGGTCGATCCGGGCGGGCAGCGCCGTCCAGACCGTGTCGGCCGCCGAGACCACCTCCAGGACGGTCGCGTACCAGGCGTTCATCCGGTCCATCAGCCCGTCCAGGCTGATCCGCTCGACCAGCCGGGCGGGCGCGCCGAGCCGCTGCGGGCCGTCCGGCGCGCCGCCGGGCACGGTGACCGCGTCGCCGGTCAGCAGCTCGCTCAGCTCGGCGAGTTCCGGGCCGCCCGGCCGGGCCTTGCGGGCCCGCACCGCGCGGGCCGAGGCGAGGGCCTCGGAGTAGCGGTCGAACAGCGCCCAGAGCAGCGGCAGGCCCTGCCCGGCGACGGCCCAGCGCTCCTGGGTCCGCCCGGTCAGATCGGCGCCGTCGAGCAGGCGCAGGCCCGGGTGGTCCTGGAGCGAGAGCAGCGCCGATTCGACCGCGTCGCGCTCCGCGCCGAGGCGCGCCAGCGCGCGGTCCGCCTCCTCCCGGCTCAGGGCCGGGCCGGCCGAAGCCGCCATCGCGCTCTCCCCTCCTCCACCTGTTCCGCTCCCGTCACCTGCTCCGTTCCGCGCCCCCGGGGACCGCTCCCGGCCCCGGCGGCCGCCGGACCGACCCTAACGCGTGCCTCCGCCGCCCCCGCCCGTCCGGTCGTCACCGCGGTGTCGGCCAGTGCCGGTCGGCGTCGTCCAGCAGGTACGGCTTGAGCCAGCCGTCGTACGCGGCGCGCCAGGCGCCCCGGGCGTAGTAGTCGTTGATCACCTGGTTCACCCGGGCCGCCAGGTCGGTGCTGTCCTTCAGCATCCCGACGCCCATCACGCCCGGCCGCACGTCGCCGTCCAGCACCTTGACGGTCTGGTCCTGGGCCGCCTGTCCGGCCGCCAGGCCGTCGTCGGTCATCGTCGCGTCGACCTTGCCCAGCTGCATCAGCACCAGGCAGTCCAGGTTGTTCTCGACGGGGACGATCGCCTTGAGCGGACGGGTCTTCAGCTCCTCCAGGGCGGAGGAGCCGGTCGCCGCGCACGCGGTGGTGCCGTTCAGCGCCTCGTCGAGGCTCTTGGCCGGGGAGGTCCTGGGCACCAGGACCCGCTGGCTGGTGGTGAAGTAGGGCCGGGAGAAGCCGATCTCCGCCAGCCGCTCGCAGGTGATCGACATGGTGCGGACGATGATGTCGACCCGGCCCTCCTTGATGTACTTCAGCCGGTCGGCGGTCGGCACCGCCTTGAACACCACCTTGTCCGGGTCGCCCATGATCGCGGTGCCGATCGCCCGCGCCAGGTCGATGTCGAAGCCCTCCAGCTGACCGGTGTTGGGGTTGCGCGAGCCCCACCGGTAGCTGTTCAGGTCGATGCCGACGACCAGGCTGCGGCGGGCCTTGATGGCCTTGACGGCCGCGCCGTCCTCGGTGCTCGGCGGGACGCTCTTGTAGAGGTCGCAGGGCTCCGCCTGGCCGGATCGGCCCGCCTGGTCCTGCTGGTCCTGCTGGTCCCGCTGGTCCCGCTGGGCGGCCAGCGGCACCTGCGCCCCGGCCGCGCCGCCGTCGCGCGGTCCGCCCCCGCCGAGCGCCAGTGCGCCGGAGGCCAGCAGCGCCAGCGCGGCCGCCGTCCGGGCCGCCCGCAGCGCGGTGCCGCGGCCCCGTCCCCGGTCCGTGATCGTGCCCATCTCGTCCGTCCCCCCTCTACCGGTACTCGGCCAGTCGCCGGCCGAGGCCGCCCAGCGCCGCGGCCGCTGCCGCCAGGCCCAGGGCCGCGACCCCCGCGGCGGCGGTGCGCAGGTCCTCGTCGACGCCCAGCGCCGAGTCCCGGAACCGGCCCTCCTCCAGCACCGCGGCCTGGGCCAGTTCCCGGTCGGCGGCGATGAACGAGGCGTCGGCCGTCCGCGGCGCGTCCGCCTCCTTGGCCGTCACGGTGGCGTCCAGCGCGGCCTGGTAGTCCCCCTGGTTCTCCAGCGCGGTCGCCGCGGTGTGCCGGTCGGTCCACTGCTGGTAGTCGCGCAGCGCCAGTTCGACCGTGGCCCGGGCGTCCGCGGGGGCCATCGCCTCGGCCTGCGCGAGGGTGCCGGCGACGGCGGCACCGGCCTCGGCGGGGCGGGTGTACAGCCGGCCGGTGGTCTCCGACCAGAGCTTCGAGTAGGTGGAGCTTGAGCCGCGCGACACGTAGTGCAGGTTCTCCGCCAGCCGGGCGGTCAACACGTCCACCCGGGCCGCGTTGAGCGCCCGCAGCGGTGCGCCCCCCTCGCGTTCGCCGCGCCCGAGCGCCGAGTCGGCGCCGGTCGCGCTCACGGTCAGCCAGAGCACCGCCGCCAGGACGGACGCGGAGGCGGCCAGCAGGCCGATGTTGAAGACCCGGTTGGTCCGCCGGAACAGCGCCAGCTGCACCCAGGCCAGGGCCAGCAGCGCCACCACCCCCAGCGCGTACCCGGCCCACGGGGTGGCCCGGGCGTCCGCGATGTCGTCGGCCAGCACCTCGTTCTGGGCGGCCGACAGCCGGGCGGCGGCCGGCAGCAGCTCGGTGCGCATCTGCTGGGACGCGTACCGCTGGTAGGCGCCGCCGAGCGGGAAGCCCTGCCGGTTGTTGGCCCGGGCGGTCTCCACCAGCCCCGCGTACACCGGCACCTTCTGGTTCAGCGTGGAGAGCAGTTCCTGGAGGCCCGAGGAGGTGGTGGCGCGCGAGGCGGCCTCGGAGATCAGCTGGGAGGCGGTCCTGAGGTCCTGCTCGTAGCGCTCCCGGACCGCGCGCGGTTCGGCGCCCGCCAGCAGGAAGCCGGACGCCGCGGTGGCGTCCGCGTCGGCCAGCGAGCGGTTGATGTCGGCGGCGGCCTGGCTGAGCGGCTGGCTGGAGCCGACCACCCGCTCGGCCGCCGCGGCCCGGGAGTTCAGCTGCACGGCGGTCAGGGCGCCGAACGCGAGGGTCAGCACCGCGAGCAGCGTCCCGGCCAGCCGCAGCCGTCCCGGCGCCGTCCGGGTCGCCCGTGCCAGCCGGGTGGCCGGCCCGGGCCGCCGGACCTCCGGTTCCGTGCCGCCGGACCGCGGCGCGGGCGGTTCCGGCCTCTCGATACGCACCGGTGTCGCCACCAGCCTCCCCCTCCCCTGTGGCCCGCCCTCCGTCTCCGGGGCCCGGCCGTTGCCAGCAGTATGGCCGTCACTTCCGGCGGCCACACCCGAGTTGCGCGGATCTTGAACTGTGCGTCCCCACCGTGCTCCGTGACTCCCGGCCCCCGCTCCGGGCCGCCCCCGGGGCGTGGGGCGGGCGGCGAACGGGTCGACGCGGCACGCACCCTACGCGGTTCCCGGAGGTTCCGGAGGGTTGGGGTCCGTTTCCGTCGGGCGCACACCCCGGCCTTGGGGCGGTTCGTGGGCCGGTGCGACGGCCGGGCCGTCCGTACGATGGCGGCATGCGTCTTCTGGGAACGATTTCCGCCGACCGACCGCTGCTCGTCGTCGCCGTCCGGGAGGAGGCCGCCCACCTCGGCGACCACCTGCCGGTCCTGCTCACCGGCATCGGCAAGGTCAACGCCGCCGCCGCTCTGGCCACCGTCCTCGCCGAGGGCCCGCACCCCTCCGAGATCGTCAACCTCGGGACCGCAGGCGCCCTGCGCCCGGGTTGGGAGGGCACCCACACCGTCACCCAGGTGATCCAGCACGACCTCGACACCCCGACCCTCTACGCCCTGACCGGCCGCACCTACGGCGCCCCGCTGGTCGTCGGCAAGGGCGACGGGCCGGTGCTGGCCACCGGCGACCTCTTCGTCTCCGACCCGGCCGCCCGCGACCGCCTCGCCGAGCACGCCGACCTCGTCGACATGGAGGGCTACGCCGTCGCCACCGTCGCCCACCGGGCCGGCCTGTCGGTCCGGCTGGTCAAGCACGTCAGCGACGAGGCGGGCGACGGCGCCGGCCACACCTGGCGGGAGACCGTCGACGGCTGCGCCCGCCACCTCGCCGACTGGCTGCACTCCCAGGGCTGGTGAACCGGAGGGCGGACGCCGGACGGGGCCGGTGGCGGTCCTTCCGCCACCGGCCCCGTCCGCCGGGAGCCCGGGATTCCCGGGCTGCGCCTACCGGGCCGCCCGATCAGGCCTGCCAGTACTGGTCCTTGTAGTAGCCGCAGTCGTACTGCATCGCGACCGCTCCCTCGGTGTTGCCCTGGACCACCAGGCACTGGGTGGTGCCCGCCTTCTGGTACCAGACCGAGCCGTTGCCGCCCGGCACCGGGATGGCCGACCACTGCTGGTCCGCCAGCCCGGTGCAGGTGTACACGAAGGCCTGGGCGCCCGGGTTGTTCGTCTGGACGGTCAGACAGCCGTTGCTGCCGAAGAACTTGTTGCGGATCTCGCCCGTCGTGTTCGCCGCGGGGACGGACCAGCTCTGGTCGTCGTAGTTGCCGCACTGGGTCAGTGTGGCGAGGGAGCCCCGGCTGCCGTTGGCCAGCACCACCAGGCAGCGGGGCGCCGAGACCCAGGTGGCCAGGCCGTAGTGGCCGGGAGGGTTGATCACGCTGTCGCCGCTCGCGGCGGCGGGCGACACGGGGAGCAGGGTGGCCGCGACGGCGGCAATGGGCGTCAGGACGCCGAGAAGCTTCTTCGTCATGGAACGGGTCCGTCTCTTTCCGTCGGGTGTGTCCGTTGGGCGGATGCTTCGTACGGAGAGCGCGGCCACGTCCTCGGGCCGGAACGCTAGCAGCGGGATCGTCGGCGGGATACCCGGGCTTTTGCATGATTGTTCATCAATTTGTGGTCGATACAGGTTTATCGGAGGCGACTGAATTCGGCCGAACCCGAGCGGACCTGGCCGGAGGCCGGGGGCGGGTCCTACGCTGGCGGGCGTGACCGATGACACCGCCGACACCGCGCGCGGGCGTACCGATCTGCGTCCGCCGGGGATCAACGCCGACGAGCACAGCACGCTGCTCTCCTTCCTCGACTACCTGCGCACCTGCGTGATCGCCAAGACCGAGGGGCTCTCCGACGAGGACGCCCGGCGGCCCGGCGTCGCCTCCGGGACCAGCCTGCTCTGGCTGGTGCGCCACCTCACCGCCGTCGAACTCAACTGGTTCCTCTGGGCCTACCGGGGCGACGACGTCGAGCTGTGGGACGACGACGCGCCCTCTCCGGGCGACGAGACGGTGGCGGAGTCGGTCGCCGCGTACCGGGCGGCGATCGCCCGCGCCAACGCGGTGATCGCCTCGGCGGCCGACCGCATCGACCGCCCCGGAGCGCGCTCGCTGCGCCCCAACGCCGAGGCGCCGTCGATGCGTTGGCTGCTGGTGCACATGATCGAGGAGACCGGCCGGCACGCCGGTCACGCCGACATCCTCCGTGAGCGGCTGGACGGTTCGGTCGGCCGCTGACGGGGGTGGGTGGGCGCGCGGCTGACGGACAGTGGAATACTCCCCCGCGCAGTTCCCGGCGCCGCTCCGGCGGCGCCGGGTTTTTTCACACAGGGGGAACAGAAGGTCATGTCATCGTCTGACAGAAATGTTGGCCGCCGTCGCGGCGTGCGCACCGCCCGGACGGCCCTGGGGGCCTCGGCGCTCGCGCTGACGCTGCTCACCACCGCCGCCTGCGGGCCCGACAACAGCTCGGCCGACTCCGCCGCGACCGCGGCGCCGGGCGCCGGTGCGGCGCCGAACCTCGGACTGCCGGCCAACCTCGACGATCTGAAGAAGTGGAAGTTCGAGGACTGGGAGAAGTGGGCGAAGGACTACGCCCTCCCGGCCGCCGCCAAGGGCTTCTGGACGCTGGACAAGCTGCTCAAGGCCAAGCCCGACGAGCCCCTCGCGCCGCCGGCGCCGCCCGCGGCCCCGCCCGCCCAGCCGTCGGCGCAGCCGGGCGGGCCGACCCAGCCCGGTGCACCGTCCGCGCCGGCATCCGCCCCGAGCGGCAAGCCGCCGGTGGGCCAGCCGACGCAGCCGGGCCACCCGACGCCGCCGCCCGCGCCGCCGAAGCCGTCCGGCACGCAGCAGCCGGCCTCGCAGGCCCCGGCGCAGCCGCCCGCGCAGCCGGCGCAGCCCGCCCAGCCGTCGCAGGCCCCGGCGCAGCCGTCGGCCCAGCCCACCCAGCCGCCGGCCCAGCCCGCCGACAACGGCAACGACCCGCTGCCCAGGACCGTCAACGCCCAGCCGCTGCCGCACCCGTACACCAAGCCGGGCGTGCACGGGAAGGTGTTCGCCGACAAGCCGGGCAGCGGCGCCGACGCCGCCGCCGGGCTCAACCACTACCAGTGCTCCGCCACCGTGGTCGCCGACCCGGCCCACCCCGGCAAGAGCAACCTGGTGTGGACCGCGGGCCACTGCGTCCACCAGGGCAAGGGCGGCACGTACTACAGCAACATCTCCTTCATCCCGGCGTTCAACAGCACCGGCGCGCTGAGCGGCGGCAAGCAGGCCGAGGAGGCCCAGTACGCGCCGTTCGGCGTCTGGAACGCCACCCAGGCGGTGACCTCCCCGCAGTGGAAGGCCGAGGGCGGCGACGGCGGCTCCCCGGCCACCCACTACGACTTCGCGGTCATCCGCGTGCAGCCCGCCGACGGCGGCAAGTCGCTGGAGGAGGCGGTCGGCGGCGCGGTGCCGGTCTGGTTCAACGCCCCGCGCGACCAGCTGGGCATCACCGAGTACGGCTACCCGGCGGCCCCGCCGTTCGACGGCATGGAGCTCAACCGCTGCGAGAGCGGCAGGCCGACCCGGCTGTCGTACGATCCGGCCCGCCCGCCGATGCTCGCCATCGGCTGCACCATGACCGGCGGTTCCAGCGGCGGCGGCTGGCTGGCGGTGAAGGACGGCAAGCCGGCGCTGGTCAGCAACGTCTCGGTCGGCAAGCACACCGGCGACCCGAAGTTCCAGGCCGGTCCGTACCTGGACGACGTCGCGGCCGGCGCGTACGACTTCATCTCCAAGAAGGGCTGAGGCCCGGCCGCCCCCGCGCACCTGGCCGGTGCGCGGGGGCGGCCGTCGTCCCGGCGCGGCGGCCCCGCTCAGTCCGCGAACGCCGCGAGGTCGAGCGCGGCCAGCCGGTCCGGGTCGCTGAGCACGTCGATCGCCGTGATCACGCCGTCCACCACGGTGAACGCCATGATCGACACCGGTCGGCCGTTGGCGCCGATCACCACCACGCCCGCCGCGCCGTTGATCAGCGCCGGGCGCGCGTACGGCGACAGGCCGCGGAACATGACCGCCTGCCCCGCGACCGTCCGGGCGCCCCGGAGCAGCACCGGACGCCGCTCCCGGCCGGCGTCGCCGTCGGCCCGCAGCACGACCTCCGGGTCGAGGACGACGAGCAGCGCGTCGAGGTCCCCGGTGCGGGTGGCGGCGAAGAACGCGTCGACGGCCACCCGCTGGCGCGCGAGGTCCCGGTCCGGCGCGGGCGCCCGGCCCTGCACCTTGCGGCGGGCCCGGCTGGCCAGCTGGCGGGTCGCGGCCGCCGTCTTCTCGATCAGCGGGGCGATCTCCTCGAAGGGCACGGCGAACATGTCGTGCAGCACGAAGGAGACCCGCTCGGCGGGGGAGAGCGACTCCAGCACCACCATCAGCGCCAGCCCGACCGAGTCGGCGAGCAGCACCTCCTGCTCCGGGTCCGGCGCGTCCGCCCGCCCGATCAGCGGGTCCGGTATCCGCGGCGGCGGCTCCTCGCCGCCCGCCTCGGTCCGCGACTCGAAGGACTCCTCACGGCGCTGCGCGCGCGAGCGCAGCTGGGTGAGGCAGAGCCGCCCGATCACCGTGGTCAGCCAGCCGCCCAGGTTCTCCACCTCGGCGGTGTCGGTGCGGTCGTAGCGCAGCCAGGTGTCCTGGACGGCGTCCTCCGCCTCGGCGAGCGAGCCGAGCATCCGGTAGGCGACGGCCCGCAGGTGCGGCCGGTGCGCCTCGAACAGGTCCGCGGATCCGGCGGCCGGATCTTTCTCTTCCACCCGTGTCACATTCCTTCGTCGCCGTCAGTCAAAGCTCCGGAACCACGAAACCTAGCGGCTCCACCGGAGGCCCGGCCTCCGGCCGGCGAAGGAGAGACGATCATGACGAACCCGAACCCGAACCCGAACCCGAACGCGAGCGGCGCCCCCGTCCTGGTGACCGGCGGCACCGGCACCCTCGGCCGGCACGTGGTGCCGCTGCTGCGGCGCGCGGCGGGCCGGGAGGTCCGGGTGCTCACCCGCAAGCCCCGCCCGGCCGCCGACGGCGTCGCGTACGCGGCCGGCGACCTGCTGACCGGGGAGGGCGTGGACGCGGCCCTGGCCGGTGTCGAGGTGGTCCTGCACCTGGCGGGAGACGCCAAGCACGACGAGGCCACCACCCGCACCCTGGTCGACGCCGCCCGCCGGGCCGGGGTGCGGCACCTCGTCTACATCTCGGTGATCGCCGCCGACCTGGTGCCGCTGGGCTACTTCCGGGCCAAGCACGCCGCCGAGCGGATCGTCGCCGGCTCGGGCATCCCCTTCACCACGCTGCGCGCCGCCCAGTTCCACGACCTGACGCTCAAGACGGCCGCCGCGATGGCCAAGCTGCCCGTCGTCCCGGTGATCGACGGGATCCGCTGGGAGCCGGTGGACGCCCGGGACGTCGCCGAGCGCCTGGTCCGACTGGCCCTGGACGCCCCCGCCGGAGCGGTCACGGACCTCGCCGGCCCGGCCGTGCGCTCGCTCGGCGACCTGACCCGCGACTACCTGGCGGCCGCCGGCAGGCGCCGCCCGGCGCTGCCGCTGCGCGTCCCCGGCAAGGTGGGCCGCTGCTACCGGGAGGGCGTCAACCTGGCCGCGCCCGGGGCCGACCGGGGCGCCCGCAGCTGGGAGGCCTTTCTCGCCGAGGCCTTCCCGGCGGGTGCGGCCGCGGTCGGCCCCGGCCGGGTCAGGACCAGCTGACGGCGGCCGGCTCGCCGGTCTTCGCCGCCGTGGCCACGGCCTCGGCGGTCACCACCTTGGCGAACCGCATCGCGTGCAGCACCGTCGCCGTGGCGCGGGCGAGTTCGGCGGCGGGGACGGTCACGCCGTCCGGGCCGGTCAGGTCGAAGGCGTGCATGGCGTCGATCGGGAAGACCGCGTCGTAGCCGAGGTTGCCCGCCATCCGGGCCGTGGTCTCGTTGCACACGTTGGTGATGATCCCGGTGATCACCACCTGCCGGGCACCCCGCTCCTGGAGCCAGGCGTGCAGGTCCGGGGTGCCGTAGAAGGCGCTGTTCACGGTCTTGGTGATGTGCAGGTCGGGCGTGATCGCCGCGACGAAGTCCTTCAGCTCGTAGCCGGGGGTGCCGGTCGCGAGCGGGCCGGAGGGGGAGGCGTGCTGCACGGTCACCACCGGCCGTCCGGTGGCCTGCCACACGTCGATCAGTTCGCCGATCCGCTGCTCGGCACCGGGGTTGTCGCGTCCGCCCCAGAACGCGGTGTCCTCGAAGCCCTTCTGGACGTCGATGACGACCAGGACGGCGTCGGAGTCGATGGTGAGCGGGGCGTCGAGGGCGCTGGTGTTCGTCATGCGTCCATCCTGCGGCGGGCCCGGGCCGCCCCGTGAGCGGCAGTGGAGCCACCCATCGATACGATCCCGCCACTACCATCCTGCCCATGCGGACGGTGGGATGCGTGATCTTCGACGGTGTCCGGGCCTTCGACTACGCCGTGATCGGCGAGGTCTGGGCCAACCGGGAGAGCCGCCCCGGCCTGCCCGCGTTCGATCTGCGGATCTGCGGACCGGCCGGCGCCCGGGTCCGGTTCGGCGGCGGGCTGGAGCGCGTCCCGGACTTCGGGCTGGACGCGCTGGCCGACTGCGACCTGGTCGTCGTGCCCGGCACGGAGCGGCCCGACGAGCCCGGGGACCCCGCCGTCCTCGCCGCGCTGCGCACCGCCCACGAGCGGGGCGTCACCCTCGCCTCGCTCTGCGCGGGCGCCTTCCTGCTCGCCGGGGCCGGCCTCCTGGACGGCCGCACCGCCACCACCCACTGGGCCTTCACCGACCTCCTGGCCCGCCGGTTCCCGGCGGTGGACGTCCGCCCCGAGGTGCTGTTCACCGGCGAGGACCGGCTCTGGACCTCGGCCGGGGTGGCGGCCGGCATCGACCTCTGCCTGCACCTGGTCCGCGCCGCCCACGGCGAGCGGGCGGCCGCCGCCATCGCCCGCGCCATGGTCACCGCACCGTTCCGCTCCGGCGGCCAGGCCCAGTTCATCCCCTCCCCGGTCCCGCGGCCCACCGACACCGACGATCCGCTCGCCCGCGTCCGCACCGAGGTCCTCGCCGCCCTGGACACCCCCTGGACCGTCCGCCGGATGGCCGCCCTCGCGGTGATGTCCGAACGCACCTTCGCCCGCCGCTTCACCGCCGGCACCGGCACCACCCCGCTGCGCTGGCTCCTCGACCAGCGGATCCTCACCGCGCAGCGCCTCCTGGAGGACACCGACCTCCCGGTCGACGCGGTCGCCACCCGCTGCGGCTTCTCCTCCGCCGTCTCCCTCCGCCCGCCCTTCACCGCCCGCCTCGGCATCCCTCCCCGCGAGTACCGCCGCGCCTTCCGCGGCCGGGAGCCGGTGGCGTCCGGACGGGAGTCCGACCAAGCGCCGTAGGGGGCTGTCCGGCGTGGCGGGCGATCGCCCCGGACGCCGCGCAGGGGGTCGTGCCGCGGGGGCGGGACGGGGGTGGGCGTGCCGGGCACCCCGCCCCGGCCCGATACCCTTGGGTTTCATGACCTCGGTATCCCGTCCCCTCCGCGTCCGTTTCGCTCCGAGCCCCACCGGCATGTTCCACGTCGGCGGTGCCCGCTCGGCGCTGTACAACTGGGCGACGGCACGACAGCAGGGCGGTGTCTTCGTCCTGCGGATCGAGGACACCGACGCGGCCCGCAACAAGCCCGAGTGGACCGACGGCATCATCAGCGCCCTCGCCGCGATCGGCATCCACGAGGGCGACCCGGGCTTCGAGGGCCCGTACTTCCAGTCCGCCAACGCCGACAGCCACCGCGCCGCCGCCGAGAAGCTGTACGCGGCCGGCCGCGCCTACTACTGCGACTGCACCCGCGAGCAGGCCGCCGAGCGCTCCGGCTCCGCCCAGACCGGCTACGACGGCTTCTGCCGCGAGCGGGGCCTGGAGTACGCCGAGGGCCGCGCGCTGCGCTTCCGCACCCCGGACGAGGGCACCACCGTCGTGGTGGACCTCATCCGCGGCGAGCCGGCCTTCCCGAACTCCGCGATCGAGGACTTCGTGATCGCCCGCGGCGACGGCAGCCCGGTGTTCCTGCTGGCCAACGTGGTCGACGACCTGGAGCAGGGCGTCACCGAGGTCATCCGCGGCGAGGAGCACCTGTCGAACACCCCGAAGCAGCAGCTGCTGTGGGAGGCGCTCGGCGCCACCCCGCCGGTCTGGGCGCACCTGCCGGTGATCGTCAACGAGAAGCGGCAGAAGCTGTCCAAGCGCCGCGACAAGGTGGCGCTGGAGGACTACCTGGCCGAGGGCTACCTGCCCGAGGCGATGGTGAACTACCTGATGCTGCTGGGCTGGGGCCCGAAGGACGACGTCGAGATCCGCCCGTACGCCGAGCTGGAGCAGCTGTTCCGGATCTCGGAGGTGAACGCCGCCTCGGCCTTCTTCGACGTGCAGAAGCTGCGCTCGTTCAACGGCGAGTACATCCGCGCGCTGTCGGTCGAGGAGTTCATCGCCGCGACCGCGCCGTACCTGGCCGCCGACCGGGCGCCGTGGCCGGCCGAGTCCTTCGACGCCGCGGCCTACGCCGAGCTGGCGCCGCTCGCGCAGTCCCGGATCGCGGTGCTGGGCGAGATCGTCGAGCAGGTCGACTTCCTGTTCCTGGCCGAGCCGGTCCAGGACGAGGCGTCCTGGGCGAAGGCGATGAAGAACAAGGACGTCGCGCTGGCCCTGCTGCGCACCGCCCGCGAGAAGCTCGCCGCCGTGGAGGCCTTCGAGGCCGCCGCACTGAAGGAGGAGCTGGAGGCCGTGGCAGCCGAGCACGGGCTGAAGCTGGGCAAGGCGCAGGCGCCGATCCGGGTCGCGGTCACCGGCCGCACGGTGGGTCTGCCGCTGTTCGAGTCGCTGGAGGTGCTGGGCCGCGAGCGGACCCTGGCCCGTCTGGACGCGGCGGCGGAGCGCCTGGCCGCCGCCTGACGGCAGCGCTTCCCCGAGGGCCGCACCCCGCGTCGGCGAGGTGCGGCCCTCGGGCGTTCCGGGCGCGGGCCGACGGTGCGGCACGCCCCGCCACCCCTGCCGGGCCGGAAATTGACCCATGATTCCGAGGGGGAAATGCACCTCGGGAAGGGTCGATCGAGTCCCTAGAGTGATCATCACAAGGTCGCGGCAGGGGAAGCCGGGACCACCCGAGACCGGGGAGACCACCGTGAACGCCGCACCGCTGAAGCCGCTGCTGACCCGCGCCGCCACCGCCGAGACCACCAGTGACCCGAGCAGCGTGATGACCCTGCTCGCCGACTGCGGAACCGGCGGCAGCCCGATCACCAGCTACCGCTCCACCTTCGCCAAGGGCGCGGTCGGTGCTCCGGCCCACTTCCACACCCGGGCCTCCGAGCTGTTCTTCGTGATCGGCGGCTCGCTCCAGGTCCTGCTGGACGACGAGGTCGAACTGCTCGGCGCCGGCGACCTCCTGCTCGTCCCTCCGCACACCCCGCACGCCTTCGCCGCCGCCCCCGGCTCCGAGGCCGACGTCCTGTTCGTCTTCACCCCGGGCATGCCGCGCTTCGACTACCTGCGCCTGCTCGGCCGGGTGATGCGGGGCGAGGCGAGCCCGCAGGAGATCAAGGACTCCTCCGAGCTGTACGACAACCACTACGTGGACAGCCCGAAGTGGCGCGCCACCCTGGAGGCGGCCGCCGGTGCCTGAGCACGGGACGGCGGCCGCGCGGAGAGTCGGCCGGGCCGGCTTCCTGCGCAGCCGAGGTCACCTGACGAACACGGAGGAGCCGAACTCCTGGGTCGTGCCGCCGCCGGGGGGAACGACCGCGATCACGCTGCCGGTGCAGTTCGGACCGCTGTAGACGAGGGCGGTCCCGTCGGTCTCGTTGAACACGATGAGCGGAACGATCGACGAGTTGTAACAGCCGCTCGGGTCGGTGATGACGGTGCTGGGCGCGATGACGAGCTTCCCGGTGGCGGCGAGGGCCGTGCCCGGCAGGGTCAGGGCCATCGCCCCGGCGGCGGCCAGTGCGCCGAGGACGGTCGTGAGGCGTCGCATGGTGACTCCTAAGGGGTGGGTGTCAGGGGCTTCGGTGCCCCGAACACAACTTCTCCGCCGGTGGGAGCGGCCGCAATCCGCGCGCGCCGAGCGGGCGATGCGGATACCCGCGAATGGGTGCGCCGCCCAGGGGGCCCGCGGCTATCGGCTGTGGAGGTGGCTGTCCGGGAAGTCGGCCGGCTCGCGCATCACCAGGGCGGAGAGCACGGGCCAGTAGGCCGTCAGCCCGGTCACCACGACGCAGCCGGTGTCGTGGGGGAGCCGGGGGAGGCGGGCGGTGAAGCAGTCCAGGTGGTGATGGACGTGCACGGGGATCAGCAGCGAGTCCAGGCGGATGTCCCGGCCGAGGTGGGGCGGGTCGGCGGTGAGACCGTCCGTGCGGCGCTCGCTGTTGGCCAGGAAGTTCCACAACGCGGTTACCGGGTCGATGAGTTGCCTGGACGTGGACACCGCGGCCACCGGCTCGTTGTCCGGCAGGTGATAGGTGAGCTCGACCTGGAGGAGGCCCTCGTCGGAACCGTGTCGCCCCATCGCGAGAGGCCAGTCGGCGGGCGCGTCGCGCAGGACGGCCACCGGCTCGCCGAACGCCAGCGCCGTCTCCCGGTCCGTGGGCATGCGGAAGTCCTTCGGGGGCCTACCTCGCAACAACGGTGCCTCCACGTGTAGTTGGTCGATCGAGCCTAACGGCCGTCGGGCGGCGTGAAGGCGGCCCGGATGATGCGCTCGCCGACCGGATTCATGCCCGCGCCCTTGGCGTCGAGCGCGTTCACCGAGTGGACGAGGGTGCGGGACAGGTCCCGGGTCGCCGTGATGAGCGTGCTGTAGCCGGGCCGGGATCCGGTCTTGAGTCAGACGACCTGTCCGACGCCCGGGTCGTTGTGGCGCTGCAGCCCGGCGTGACTCCAAGGACCCCTCCGGGCAGGTCCTCCTCTTCCCCTCCACCTCCTGGCAGTCCTTCCTCATCTCCCTCCGGGACGGCTCCCTCCCCGTTGGTCAGGACCACCCCTGGTGATGGGCTACTATTTACCCATCACCCAGTTGCGCGGGTGGCGGAATAGGCAGACGCGCTGGATTCAGGTTCCAGTGCCCGAAAGGGCGTGGGGGTTCAACTCCCCCCTCGCGCACACAGGGAACGGCCGGTCGATCTTCGGATCGACCGGCCGTTCTGTTTCTCAGCGGCAGAGGGCCGTGTCCACGACGCTCTCCAGGTGCTTCGTGGTGGCCCCGTCCACGGGGATGCTCGTCACCGTGATGTTGGCGGCGCGGCCGTCCTCGGTCACCCCGCCCCGGGTCTCGTAGCCGGGGATGTCGCCGCCGTGGCCCCAGTAGGCGCCGCCGCACGACAGGGGCCTGCTGATGATGCCCAGCCCGTAGCCGGCGCCGCTGTCGCCGATGGGCACGGTGGTGCGCATCTGGGCGAGCTGCGCCGCCGGGAGGAGGCGGCCGGCCAGGAGCTCGGAGAAGAACCGGTTGAGGTCGGCGTTGGTGGAGATCATCTGGCCCGCCGCCCAGGCCGCGGACGGGTCGAGTTCCGTGATGTCGCGCAGGGGCTCGCTCGCCGACTCCCGGGTGTACCCCTTCGGGTGGGGCTCCCGGATGCTCCGGTCGCCGGCGGCGGGGAAGGAGGTGTGCCGCAGCCCGAGGGGCTGGAGGATCCGCCGCCCGATCTCCTCGGCGAGGGGGCGGCCGGTGACCTTCTGGATGATCAGGCCGACCAGCACGTAGTTGGTGCTGCTGTACGCGAACTTCGCCCCGGGGTCGAAGTCGGCCTTGTGCCGGAAGGCGACGTCCAGGATGTCGCGCGGTTCGAAGTACCGGTTGCGGATGTCCGCCTCGCTGATGTCGCCCTCGTACTCGGGCAGTCCGCTGGTGTGCTGGAGGAGCTGGCGGACGGTGATGCCGCGTCCGTCGATCCCCTCCCCGCGCACGAGGCCCGGCAGGTAGGTCTCGACCGGCTCGTCGAGACCGATCCTCCCCTCGCCCACCAGCTGCAACGCGACCACCGCGGTGAACGTCTTGGTGTTGCTGCCGATCCGGACCTGGCCGTCCCCGGGCACCTTCGCGCCGGTGGCCAGGTCGCCGACCCCCGCCGTGTAGGTGCGGGTGCGGCCGGTACGGTCCTTGACGCTCGCCAGCGCGGCGGGCAGGCCGTCGTCACGCACCAGCGCGTCAAGACCCCGCTGGACGGTGTCGGGCCGGGCGGCGGCGGATGCGGCGGGCGACGCGAGGACGCCCGCCGTCATGGCGGCGACAGCCATCGCAACTGCGGCCGACCGGGAACGAAGCCTGGGCTTCGACTGCTCACGCATGGGTCAACTCCTGAGGAATCGCTGGGAGAAGTGGTAGCGACACGATCATGGGATCCGAGGCCCGCGGGGCGCATCGCGGAATAGCGGGAAGCGTGGATCCCTCGATCGGGGGAGGCCGCCGCCGGGCCGCCCGCCCATACTGGCGATCATGATCAGGGGAATCCGGCCGCTGCTGAGCGGCTCCACGTACACGGGTGTGCTGTTCGCCTTCGGCGGCGCGTTGGCGAGCCTTCCGCTGCTGCCGTTCGCCGTGCTGCCGGCGCTGCTGTGGGGTTCCGCTCCGTACGCGGTGCAGGCGGGGCTGACCCTGCTGGCCTGGGCACTGCTGATCGGTCTGGTCGGTCTGACCCGCACCACCCGGCGGGTGCTGATCGTCTCCGCCCGCCGCCTGCTGAGGGTGCCGCTGGCGGATCCGGCGGCCGGCCGGCGGTCCGCCGCGGACCGGCTGCGGACTCCGCTCTGGTTGCTGCTGCACGCGGGACTGGGGTGGTCGGGAGCGCTGCTGGCCGGTCTGCTGCTGCTCCTGGGCCTGTCGCTGCCGGGGAGTTGGCTCGGCGGCAGCGCCCGGCTGAACCTGTTCGACCGGTCGGTGGATCTCGCGGACAGCTGGTGGAGCTGGCCGGTGGGAGTCGGCTGCGTGCTGCTGGCGGCGGTGGTGTGCGCGCTGGTGACGGGCGCGCTGCGGTGGTCGGCGCCCCGGTTGCTGGGACCGTCGGCGGCCGAGCGGCTGGCGCTGGCGGCCGAACGGGAGCTGCTGCTGGCCGAACGCAACCGGCTGGCCCAGGAGTTGCACGACTCGATCGGACACACCCTGACGGCGGCCACCATCCAGGCCGCGGTGGCGGGCGAGGTGCTCTCCGCCGACCCGGCGGCGGCGCGGGCCGCCATGCGCAGCATCGAGGAGTCGGCCCGGGCCGCGCTGGAGGACCTGGACTACGTGCTGGGTGTGCTGCGCGAGGAGCAGGCGGGGACGGCGCCGGTCCGCACCCTGGCCGACCTGCCCGAACTGCTGGAGCGGCTGCGGCATGCGGGCGCGGTGGTGGAGCCGGTCGTTTCGGGCGAGTTGGCGCAGGTGCAGGGGACGGTTTCCCGGGCCGCGTACCGGATCCTCCAGGAGGGGCTGACCAACGCCCTGCGGCACGGGGCGGGCGGTCCGATCGAGGTCGGGGTGGTGGCGTCGCCGGACGCGCTGGAGCTCAGGGTGGTCAATCGGACGGCGGTCGGGCCGGTCATGAGTGCCTTCCCGACGTCCGGGCACGGCCTGCCCGGGCTGGCCGAACGGGTGCGGTTGCTGCACGGCGAGTTCGAGGCCGGCCCGGACGGGCCGCAGCACTGGCGGCTGGCGGTCCGACTGCCGGTCCGGGCGGCGGTGTGACTCCCGCCGCCGCCGTCGAGCTGCTGATCGCGGACGACGACGAGGTGACCCGCAGCGGTCTGCGCACGCTGCTCGCGGCGCAGCCGGGGATCACCGTGGTCGGGGAGGCCGCCGACGGCGTCGAGGCGGTCGAGCGGGCGCGGCTGCTGCGGCCGGACGTGGTCCTGATGGACGTGCGGATGCCGCGCCTCAATGGGATCGAGGCCACCCGGCAGCTGCTGGCCGACCGGTCTGCCGAACCGCCGAAGGTCGTGGTGATCACCACCTTCGAGAACGACGGCTACGTCACCGCCGCACTCGGCGCCGGAGCGAGCGGCTTCGTGCTCAAGCGGCTCCCGGTCCGGCAGATCGCGGAGGCGGTGCGGGTGGTGGCCGCGGGGGAGGCGATCCTCTTCCCGGCGGCGCTGCGCCGGATGGTCGCCGCCCGCCCGCTGGACTCCGCCGAGGCGCTGCCGAGGGCGGCGCTGACGGGGCGGGAGGAGGAGGTGCTGCGGCTGATGGCCACCGGCCTGTCCAACCCGGAGATCGCGCAGTCGCTGGTGGTGAGCCTGGAGACGGTGAAGACGCACGTCGGCAACGTGCTGACCAAGCTCGGCGCGCAGAACCGGACCCACGCCGTGGTGATCGCCTACGAGTCCGGCCTGGTGGTGCCGGGGTTCGCGGGCTGACCGCGCGGAGAGCGGCCGGCCGGTCCCCGGACCGACCGACCGCTCTCCGCCTCCCGGCGGGGCGGCTCAGCCGAGCGGCAGCTGCAGCAGGGCCTCCTCGCGGCTCAGCGAGCCGACGGTGGTCCTGGTGGTGCTGCCCTCGGTGCCGACGAAGGAGTAGAGCCGGTCGCGACTGTTGACGACCAGGGCGAGGCGGTGGCCGTCGCGCAGGTCGTAGGCGGCGGGCTGGAGCGTCCAGTCGACGGTCCGCTCCGTGCCGGCGCTCAGACCGGTGACGGTCTTGGGCTCGTGGGTGATGATCCGGGCGGAGCCGTCCGGATCGAGGTCGAAGAGGTAGGCGACCAGGGACGCGGCGTCGCCCTGGTCGGTGCCCACGGCGAGCCGGAGCCGGGCGGCGCCGCGGATGCGGCGCCCGCCCGCCAGCGGCTCGGTCGTCCAGACCAGCAGTCGGTCGCGCTCGAAGCCGGCCGGGTCGTAGGCCTTGGGGTTGCCGAACCACTCGGCCTGCCCGGTCTCCATGATGTCGTCCATCGCGGTGGCGCCGGTCTCGGTCCCGGCGGTGAACGGGCGGCTCCAGCCAGCGGACGGCTTGTCGGACAGGGTGCCGTCGCCGTTGCCGTTGCCGCCGCCCAGGAACCACGCCTCGGTGTCGAAGGTGGCCCCGGACCAGGAGTCGAGCGGTTCGCGCCGGGCCGCCTTGGTGATCCGCCGGCCGCCGCCGATGGCCGGGGCGGTCTCGTAGGTGAACATGACCTGGCTGTTGACCACCGGCCAGGTCGGCACCTCGGTGGGTTTGCCGAGCAGGTGGTGGTCGAGCCAGGTGAAGGCCTCCAGGGTCGGTGTCAGCGCGCCGACGAAGGGCGCGCCGCCCGGGAAGCCGGTGAAGCCGAGGCCTTCGGGGGCGCCGTGGTCGCCGATCCACAGGTTCAGGTGCTTGGGGACGGTGAGCTGCTCGAAGGTGGCGATCGCCTCGCCGGCCGGGAACAGGCTCTCGTGCCAGGTGTTCGAGTAGAAGGTCGGGATGTTCCGGTCGTTGGTGCGGCCGACGAAGGTCTCGGGGGAACGCCGGGTGCCCCAGGCCACCACCTCCTCCATCTCCTCCCCCTTCAGGAAGTTCTGGAGGATGCGCCAGGTCTCCTCGTCGAACCTCTCGTGCTCCCTGCCCTCCTCGGCCCCGGTGAACCTGATCAGCAGCTCGACGGCCTTCAGGTGCCGGGTGCCGTTGTCGTAGAGGCTGGTGGCGAGGTTGCCCCAGGTGCTCAGCGCGACCACGGCGGCGACCCGGTCCTGGGGGTCGTGCGCGGCGACCAGCTGGCTGATCCCGGAGCCGTAGGACAGGCCCAGGAAGCCGACCTTGTTCGGCGAGAACAGCCCCTCCGCGTGGTCGATCACCAGCGAGCCGTCCGCCCGGTCGACCGGTCCGGCGACGTCGATGAGCCCGTTGGAGCTGTAGAGCTCGCCCGGCGCACCGAACCCCCGGGGGGTGTAGGCGAGCACGTGGTAGCCGCGTGCGGCCAGGGAGAGGTAGCCGACCAGGAACGGCAGCCAGCCGTAGGGGTTCCAGCCGGCGGGCACGATGACGACCGGGCGCGGCTCCGAGGTCTTCTGCCGGATCGCGAAAGCGGAGAGGCTGATCTCCTCCGTCACGGGAATGCGTGGGAAGGTGACCCCGGCCTCCCGCAGGATCTGCTCCACCAGCTTCCGCAGCTCCTCGGGGAGCGTGGCGGCCGGGGCCGTGCCCTGGAGGGCCGCGAGCAGCGCCCGGGTGAGGGCGAGCACCGCCGGGTTGATGTCGAGGCTCGCACCGCGCCAGACGCCGTTCGCGGCGATGTCGGCGAGTGTCGCGTCGGTGATCGCCGCGACCGGCTCTCCACCCTCGGCAGTCATATGAACTCCCCTTCCCTGGAAGGTCGGTGCGCCCGATGGGGCGCCGTCCAGGCGGATCATCGACCCGAGCGGGAAGGCGGAAACCGAGGGGCGGTCAGCTACACCCGAACGAGTGAGGGGAGGCGGGCGGCCCCTGACGCCCGCCCCGCAGCCCGTCCAGCACCAGGTCCGCCAGGCGCTCCGGCAGGTCCGGTTGGGCGACCGGGCGGTGGCCGAGCAGGGCGCGGGTCTGGAGCGGGGAGCAGAGCAGTTCCAGCGCCAGGGCCGTGTCGGTGCCCGCCGGGAGCTCGCCGCGTTCGACGGCCCGGGTGACGACGGCGCCGGCCTGGTCGAGGCGGGACTGCCAGAACGCCTGCCAGGCCTCGGCGAGGCCGGGGTCGTCCGAGCTCAGCGCGGCCGCCCGGGCGACCGCGCGGCCGGCCGGGGTGGCGAGGTACTCGGCCAGCGTGCGGGCGAAGGCGGCCAGGTCGGTGCGGACGGCTCCGGTGTCCGGGACGGGGATGCCCTCGGTGCTGCCGGCCAGCATGGCGTCCAGCACGAGCTTCTCCCGGCTGCCCCAACGCCGGTACACCGTCGTCTCGTTGACCCCGGCGCGGGCCGCGACCCCGGCGACGGTGAGCCGGGTGATGCCCTCCTCGGCCAGCAGGTCCATGGTGGCCGCCAGCACGGCCTGGCGGACGCGTGCGGCCCGGCCGCCCGGGCGGCGGCGGATCGGCTCCGCTTCTTCCTCGGTCATGTGTCGATCACCTCGGCCGCCACTTTAACGCAGTAGCACTTGCGTTTGCGTGCTGTCCGGGCGCATGGTTGCTAAAGCAAGAGTCCAGGCTTTAAGAACACCAGGAGGCACCACCATGTCCTTCACCTGGCCCCAGGACCCCCGGGACCTGTTCGTCGAGCGCTACCCGCAGATGACCCTCGGCCTTCCCGTCGACGAGGTGGACGCGGTCCGCGCCGCCGTCACCGAGATGTGGCCCGACCGGCCCGGCGGCTGGGTGCACGAGTGGTCCGCCCTCGCCGCCCGGCACGCCGCGGCGGGGCGCCACCGCCTGGCCGCGCAGGCGTACGGCTGGGCCAAGTTCCCCTCGCTCGCCGACGAGCCGAAGCGCACCGCGCTGGCCCGCCAGGTCGAGCAGTACGTACTCGCCGTGCCCGGCTTCCCGGTGGAGTTCGAGCGCCGCACCCTGACCGTCCCGTACCGCGGCGGTGAGGCCGTCCTGCCGGTCCACCTGATGGCCGCCCCCGGCCTGCCCGCCGACGCCCCGGTGGTGCTGGCCAGCGGCGGGGTGGACTCCTGGAAGACCGACCTGCACGGCATGTGGCAGCAGCTCGCGCTCGCCCTGCCGGCCCGGCTGCTGCTGTTCGACCTCGCCGGCACCGGCGAGACCTCCCACCTGCCGATGACCCCGGACGGTGGCGCCGAGGTGGTCGAGGGCCTGATCGCCTTCGCCCGCGCGCTCGGCAACGGGAAGGTCGGCCACTTCGGCATCTCGATGGGCGGCTACTACTCCGCCCGGACCGGACTGACCGGGGCGGTGGACGCCTCGGTGGTGCTCGGCGGCCCGGTGGAGCGGTCGTTCGCCGCCGGCCGCGGCTTCGCCTTCGGCATGGACGGCATCGTCGGCAACGCCCTGGGCTTCGACGCCATGCCGAGCGGGGCAGAGCTGGCGCGGGCCTTCGCCTCCTTCGACCTGCGGCCACTGCTGGACCGGGACCTCAACGGGCCGATGCTGGTGGTCAACGGCACCGAGGACGTGCACGTCCCGCTGGAGGACACCACGGTGTTCGAGGGCCGCCGGGACACCCGGGTCGTCCTGATCCCGGACACCGGCCACTGCGCCATCTCCCGCTTCGACGAGGCGACGGCCGTGATCGTCCCCTGGCTGGAGGACGCCCTGACCGGCTGACCCGGCCGGGGGCGGTCCCGCTCCTCAGACCCGCAGGAGCACCGCTCCCGCCACGGCGACGGCCGCGAGGACGGCGACCGCCAGCACGTGGAGGATCACGTCCCACTTCTCCGAGCGCTCCCCGGCCGAGCGGTCCAGCGTGAACTCGGCCGGGTCGGCGGCGGTGCAGTGGACGGTGACGTCACGGCCGTACGCGCCGGCCGGGTCCGGGAGGCCCGCCGTGCAGTGGGCCGTGACGGCGGTGCCCGCGCGGGTGGTGAACGAGAGGACCGGGGTGATCGTGGTCCTGACGTGGCCGTCGTCCTGGTCGACGCTGACGTCCCGCAGGACGGCGACGACCCGGCCCGGCACGGCCTCCATGGCGGCCAGCCTGGCGAGGCGGCCGTTCCTGTCCCGTACCGCCCGGGGCAGTTGGACGGCGCCGAGGACCGCCGCCGGTCCGCCGGAGCCGATCAGCGCCCACGGCCATCCCCGGTCGACCGCGGTCAGGGCCACCAGCCCGGCGTACACCAGGAAGACCGCGCAGCCGGCCCGGCCCAGCCCGCGCGTGCGCGGCTCGGGGGCGTTGGAGAACCGGTAGGCGTGCGGTCGGCCCCGCGGGTGGCTGACCCCGATCTCCCGGCCCTCCCACGCGGCGGTGATCAGCTCGCCGCGCTCGCCGTCGTTCGTCACGGTGACGTCCTGACCGGAGGCCGGGTCGCGGTAGGAGACCACCACCGATATGCCGCCGGCCCGGGACCCGCCGTGCCGGGGCGGCCGCACCTGCTCGATCCGCCCCGTGAGCCGGACCGTCCGCTGCGCCGCGGTCACGCCGGCCAGCGACATGCCGAACCAGACCAGCGCCGCCACGCCCCACACCGCACACCACAGCACCAGTGAGCCGTGCCAACCCATGTGCCCTCCTCCACCCGGTGGCCGACAGCCGGTCCGGTCAACCGCCGTTGCGCCGCAGCACCTTGCCCTGCCCGTCCGCCTCCAGGACCCCCGTGCCGCGCTCGCCGGTGACGGTGATCCTGAGCGTGGGGGAACCGGTGAGGCCGTCGGCGGTCAGCTGCCAGCTCCGCGGGGAGTCGACGCCCAGGGTGGTCCTGGCCTCCTCGACCAGCGCGGCGACGCGGTCGAAGGGCAGCGTACGCGGGTCGAATCCGGCGGCGCCCGTGCCGGCCGGGGAGTAGACGACCGTCAGCAGGCGGTCCTGCACGACCACGGTGAGCGCCTGGCGGTGGTCGGCACCCTGCGTCAACGACTCGACGGACCTGCGCAGTTCGCCCTGGTCGAGCATGGACCGGCCAGGACCGAGGGCGACCGTTCCGTTCGCCGACGTCACCGTGGTCGTGGTCGACGAGAAGGTGGACGAGAAGCTCGACGAGGAGGTGACGGACGTCTTCGGGGCGGCGCCGTCCGCGTCGGGGCCGAACAGGTCGGCGCGGAACAGCAGGAGGACGGCGCCGGTGCCGAGCAGCAGGCCGAGCAGGGTGAGGAGCCCGCCGGCGCAGCCGCGCAGGGGGTCCTCCTTCATGGCCGGTCCCGGCGCGGATTCCAGGACGGCGCGGGCCGCCCGCTCCTGCCACACCGGTGTCGGCCGTTTGACGATCCGCACCTTCCACGGCCGGTCCGGTGGGTACTCGACGACCACGATCCCGCGAGGCCGGTAGTCGGGAAGCTCGACCAGGTTGACGGCCTGCCGGAACTCGACGCGGTACGCGGGTGCGTCGTCCGGCGCGACGGTCAGTTCGAACCGCACCGGGACGTCGCTGTCCTCGCCCCCGAGGGCCTGCAGATTCTCGATCACCGCCACCGCCGTGCACGGCGCGACGGCCCGTTCGCGGGCCCGGCGCGGCAGGGTACCGAGGTAGTAGAGCAGGCCGAAGACCGTGGGCAGGACCAGGCCGAGGACGATCAGCGGGGTCTTCGCGGTGGCGCACCCGCCGATGAAGGCGGTCAGTGACGCCCCGACCACCCCGCCCGTCAGGAGGCCCAGGGCGAGGCCGCCGGGCGTGCCTCGCGTGGGTGGAACGCCCGCGTTGATCGCCATACGGCTGATTGTGCACGTCGTGGGTGACGGCCGACAGCCCTGCGGGCGACCTTCGTGCCCACGGCGGACGGCCGGCCGATCCGGGGATCGGCCGGCCGTCCGGCACGGGGCGGCTACCCGGTCACTGGGTGACCGTGCGGAACTGCCAGTGGAGCCTGGCGGTCGCGGCTCCGGGGAGGGTGACGGTGACCGTGTTGACCAGGGTGCTGCGGGTCAGGTCGAGGTGTTCGTAGGGGCTGGAGAAGTTGGACAGCAGCGTCCCGTTCGGGCCGTCGTTGGTCCTGCACCACAGGTAGCCGTTGTCGTTGGGGCGGTAGGCGCCCATGGTGACGGGGGCGCCGTTCTCCGGGGTCCCGGGGTGGGCCGCCGTGGAGTTGACGTACTGCCGGCCGTAGACGAGGTAGGAGCAGTTGTCGTCGCCGTCCGGTCCTGCGGAGATGGTGCTGAACCGCTGGTTGCTCCCGTGCGTGTCCGCCGCCAGGAAGACCGGGTAGGGCGCGGTCTCCAGGTCGTCGACCGAGAGGGTCGGGGCCGACCCCCCGGCGTCCGTCGCGACGATCTCGGTGAGCCTGGTGCTCTCCTGGGGGTCCTGGAGGAACCAGCGCTGGGCGGCCGAGCCGTTCTGGTCGAGGCCCACGACGCCGAGGCCCGGGCCGAGGTCCGTGAGGAACTGGCGGGTGACGTAGTTCTGCAGGGTCCAGGTGCCGTCTCCCTGGGGGACCGGCTGCCAGAGCTGGTCGAGCGCCGGGTTCGGCCACAGCACCGTCCGCGCGTCGCGGGCTCCGCCCTCCTGGCCGAGGTAGCGGCCGGCGAAGGGCACGTTGGCGTGGAAGAGGCGGTAGAAGCCGGGGTACTCCGGGTCGGGCGACAGGCTGAACGCCTGCCCCTGGATGGCGGCCGGGTTGATCGGCTGGTCGCTGACCGCGTGGGTGCTGCTGCCGGGGGCGGCCACGTTGGTGGTGGCGGCGTTGCGCAGCACGGCGGGGCTCGGCACCGGCACCGTCACCGACTGGGACCGCGGCGGGTTCGGCAGGTTGCCGACCTCCATCACGACGGGGTAGTGGTCCGACAGCAGCACGCCGCCGGCCCGGTTGATGCCGAGGACGGTGGGATTCGCGTTGCCGACCGGAACGGCCGCGTAGTCGAGGACGCGGTCAGGGGTGTTCGAGCCCAGACGCCGGAGGGTCGGGTGCGTCGGCAGCGCCGGGGAGTGCACCGTGAACTCGCCGGCGACCGCGGTGGCCAGCGACCTGTCCGCCTCGTTCGGATCGGCCGGGGGCAGCGGCGCACGGTTGTAGTCGCCGAGGGCGATCCAGGGCAGCGCGGTCCCGTTGGGGCCCGCGGTGGCCATCCGCGTCCGGATGTTGCGCAGCAGGTCGGGGTCGTCGCCTCCGCTCCCCGAGAGGCCGTGCACCGTGAAGTACACGACGCCGTCGACGTTGACGCCGAGCGCGGGCCGACCGGTGGAGCCGCTGTGCAACCCCGCCGGGATGACGTACACGTTCTGGGGCGCGACCTGGTAGCGGGTCATGATGGCCAGGTTGACCCGGCCCGTCGAGCTGTTGGCATTGGTGTCCGTGTGCAGCCAGTACAGGTAGCCCTGCGGCCTGGCGGCCGTCCCCCCGTACCGGTACTCGCGGACCGGCGGCGCGTAGGTGGTCCAGTCGAAGAACACCTCGGGGTTCTGCGGGATGTCCTGCGAGAACGTGGCGCCGTTGGGCGGGGCGCCGGCCTCCTGGAGGGCGATGACGTCGGCCCGGTTCTGCCGCGCCAGCTGGTTCACGCCCAGCGTGTACTTGCTGTCGTAGGCGGCGGCGTCCTCGCCCGTTCCGCCGGCGGTGCCCGCGCCCTGCATGTTCCAGGTGGCGATCGTGCGGCGGTTGTTCGTGCGGGGGTCGAGCTCGCCGCCGGTGTCCCGCAGGAACAGCGACGGCCGCTTGCCGACGTCGGTCGGGACGACGCCCTGGCCGCTGTAGTCGAGGGTCTCCCGGCCGCCCCAGTCGGGGATGGCCTGGCCGCCCTGGCCGAGCGGCTGGAACCGGCTCGGCGCGCCGTTGGCGGAGCCGAACTGGAAGGCGGTGCCGCTCTGGGTGCCGTACGGCGCGTACGGCAGGTACGCGCCGCCCGGGGTGGTCTGCTTGACCATGGTGTTGTTGTGGAAGACGTTCTGCGGGCCCGAGGAGCCGGACCACTTGACCGCCTTGGGGCCGGCCGCCCACCAGACCGGGTACCACGTCCCCTCGTCGATCTCGCCGCCCTCGCCGCCGCAGTTGGTCTCGCAGCTGCCCGAGCGGTGCTCGTACGGGACCCGCAGGGTGTTCTGCTCGAACAGGTTGTTGTGCTCCCACCCGCCGTGCAGGTTGAGGTCGGAGTCGAGGTCGTTGCGGAAGGCGACGTTGCCGCTGGCCGACCACTGGAAGGTGAAGTGGCGCAGGTTGCGGCTGAGGTTGTAGGCGTACAGCGAGTCCCAGACCCGGCTGCCGCGCAGGTAGCCGTTGCCGCCCTTGCCCTTGTTCCAGGCGCCGTCGAAGCTGTTGCGCTCGATCTGGAGGTTGCGGGCGTCCTCGGTGACGACCGGGTGCGAGCCGGTCATCTCGGCCTTCAGCCCGCGCGCCCAGTCGTTGGCCGCCCACTTGAAGACGATGCCGTGCATCGCGTACTCGGGCGCCATGTTGCCGTAGTTGTGCACGGCCTGGGCGGGGGTCAGGTTGTAGGTGCCGCCGCCGAGCTTGGGCAGGCCGTTCATGTCCTGGGTGAAGGCGAAGTCCTCGAAGCCGACGCCCTGGACCACCTTCAGCGGGGTGACCTTGCTGGCGTAGGGCTTGTCGCCGAGCGCCGGGGAGCCGTCCGAGGTGGAGTCGACCGGCAGGTCCCACTCCAGCGGGCGGTCCAGGGTGACCGTCTTCGCGGCGCCGTCGACCGCGGTGAGCCGGAACATCTGCTGCCGCATGTGGAGGTTGTCCATCTGGCTGCGGTCGGAGACGCCCTGCTGCTCGTAGAACTTGACGCTGTTGGCCGCGCCGACCCAGACGTAGCCGCCCGGGGAGAACTTCTTCATGTCGGCCTTGGCGTCCAGCTGCACCACGTCCTGGCCCTGCCGGCCCGCCCAGCCGGGGTCGGCCGCCTTGGCGGCGACCTTGATTCCGGAGGCCCAGTGCTGGTTGACGCTGCCCTCGAAGATGTCCTTGCGGTTGGCGGGGGCCGCCGCCCAGTCGTCCTGGTAGCGCTCGGCGATGTCCCGGGTCTGGACGCGGAACAGGCCGCGGCCCGGCCAGATCCAGCCGCCGGTGCCGACGTCGCTGCCGCTGCCGGCCTTCATGCTGTCCTGGTCCCAGCGGCCGTTGACCAGGGTGTCGTAGCGGGTGTCGGCGTCGGGGCGGAACACCAGGCGGGTGCCGCCGTCGCCGGAGCCCTGTCCGCGCAGGACGAGGTAGTCGGCGTCGACGTAGATCTGCCGGGTGACGTCGATCCGGCCGGCGGGCAGCGAGACGAGCGAGAGCCGGTCGAAGTTGGCGTTCGGCGAGCAGTTCGCCTTGACGTCGTCGATCGCCCGCTGCAGGCCGGTGGTGTCGTCGGCGCCGTCGTTCGCGCGCACGCCGTACTTGGCGGCGAGCACGTCCGGGGTGAGGCGGCAGCCGGGGTCGTCGGTCAGCCGGCCGTCGCCGGGCAGCGCCTGGCCGCCGCGGAAGCCCACGCGCGACCAGTCGGGCATGCCGGGGGGCGGGCCGGTGCGGTTGGCGTAGGTCAGGTCGGGGCCCTCCGCGCCGGGGCCGGCCGTCACGGCGGCGGCCGGGGCCGGCGGGGTGTCGGCGGCGTCCGCCGCGGAGACGAGCGACGGAAGGGTGGCGGAGAGCAGGAGGCCGGACAGCAGCACGGCTGCCGGGCGTAGGCGTTTCATGGGACCTCGTGGCGTGTTGTGGTGTGCCGTGGTGTGTCGCGGCGGTGCTCCCGGGCCGGGGACGGGACACCGGGAGGGCGCAGGGGAACGCCCCGGCCCCGTGCGGGGCCGGGGCCGGGGGCGTCGGAGCGGAGCCGGCCGCTACGGGCAGTAGAAGCGCACGGCCGACAGCCGGTCGTTGTCGTAGTACTCGTTGGTGTTGGAGCCGTAGTCGCCCTTGGCGCCCCAGCTCCAGGTCGGGGTGAAGTCGATCTGCGAGGGGTGCAGCTCGCCGTAGGGGTCGTCCCAGAACTCGACCTGGCACTGGGAGTTGTTCAGCCAGGAGGACACCTGGTCGTTGGCGAGGGTGCCGTTCAGGAAGTGGACCTTGGTCAGGCGCACGATCTCGGTGTTGCCGCCGGCCGCCGGCGGGACGACGATCGCCTTCGAACCCGCGCCGCCGCCGTCCTGGTAGAGGCAGAGCGCCCAGGCCGGGCAGCCGTCGTACGGGGGGTTCGCGGCGGACGCCGGCGCCGCGGTGAGGAACAGGACCGCCCCGGCGAGCGCACCCGCGATGGCGGTCGCCGACTTGAAGGACTTCAGGGCCACGGTGGAGCTCGCTTTCCGGGTGGGGACAGTGCTCGTGCGCGGCGGGCCCGGGACCGGGTCCGCCGCAGACGAGACTGCCCGCGCGGGGAGGGCGGCGACATCAGTCAAATGACTGCGGCCGCCGAGGCCCTGACGGTCGGTGCGCCGCGCCGGGGGACGGCCCAGAAACATGGGATGTCGCGGTACCGGCCGTCGGCGGGAGGATTCGGCAGGTGCGCCGACGACGGCGCTCCCGCCCCGGGACACCCCGATGACTTCCGAAGGAGAGCCCTCCATGCGCATCCGCCGACTGGCCGGCGCGGTTGCCGCCGCCGCCGTGGTGACCCCGCTGCTGGCCCTGACCGCCGCCACCCAGGCGACCGCGGACCAGGGCGGCACGCCGCTGCCCCCGCCGTACTCCGGCGTCATCTCGCGCACGCAGTACGAGCAGTGCGAGGCGGCGTGGAACGTCAACTACTGGTCGGGCGGCGTGGCCTTCGCGACCACCCAGTGGAACGTCTGCATGAGCACCCCGGTCTGACCGGACTCCGGCGGACTCCCGCGGGCAGCCCCGAACGGATCGGGGGCGGGGCTGCCCGCGGCCCGGCGCGGGCCGGACCCGCGGCCGCCCGGCGCCGGGTGTCCTTCCGGGCAGGAAGTCGACCCGGAAGGACACAACCCCGTTGCCGCGCATCGAAACTGCCGGGCCGTCAGGCAGGATGCGACCCCGGTGCCGGATTGGTCCAGACCACATGCCTTCTGCTGCGGTAGGACCCCAACTCCGCGCCCCGGCACGTCCCGTGGAGCGGTTCCTCGCTCCGGCGGGCAGGACGGTGGGGGGAGCGGTGGATGGCAGTGGCGGAGGCGTGGCGCCGGATCGGTCGCCGGGCCGGGCGGCACGGGCTGGTGCTGGCGGCCGCGGCCGTGAGCGTGCTGGTGGCCACGGCGGTGCTGGCCGCGCTGGCCGGGCTGGCCCAGTCGGCCGCCGCCGCCGGGGTGCGCCAGCGGCTCGCCGCCGACTCCGGAAGGTCGGTGGAGGTGACCGCGCGCTGGCGGGCCGAGGGCCTGCCGGCCGCCGACCGGGCCGTGCACGCCGCGCTGGTCAAGGCGATGGGCGGCATTCCGTTCCGCACCGAGAACGCCCTGCGCGCCACCGGCACGTTGGATCTGCCGCTGCCGCCCGGCGGCCGCCGGTGGGCCACCGACACCGCGCTCACCGTCCTCCCGGTCGCGCTGCCGGACACCGGACGCTACGGCGAACTGCGGAGCGGCAGTTGGCCGGACGCGTCCGGGGCGTCGACCGCGCCGGACGCGTCGGCGACGGCCCCCGCCACCGGCGGCGGACTGCGCGTCGCCCTCCCCGAGGACGCCGCCGACCGGCTCGGCCTGGACACCGGCGGCGGCGTGGTCATCGGATCCCCCGGCACCGGCGAGCCGCTCGCGCTCACCGTGACCGGTGTCTACCGGCCGGGCCCGGACGCCGCCGCGCTCTGGGCGGGCCTCGGCGGCGGTGTCGGCGAGGGATCCGCCCTGATGCTGGTCGACGGCCGGCAGCTGACGGCGCTCCCCGCGTACCGCGACCGCACGACGGCCCTCTGGCTGGCCCTGCCCGACCCCGCCCGGTCGAGCCCGGCCGAACTCGCCGCGCTGCGGAACCGGGTCGCCGCCTTCGCCCGCTCGGACCCCGCCCGCTCGGTCTACCGCGGCGCCGGGCCCGCGCTGACCGACACCGAAGTGCACAGCCAACTGCCCGCCGCCGTCGACCGCCAGGTGCTGCCCGCCCTGACGGCCAGGTCCCAGACGGCCGTGCCGATCGCCCTGCTCGCCCTGCTCGCCGCCGTGGTCCTCGTGCTGACGGCCCGCCGGCTGGCCGACGCGGTCGCCGCCGAACAGGCGCTCCGGCGCACCCGCGGTGCCGGAACGCCGTGGCTGCTGGCGACGGCGGCGGGCGAGTGGGCGGTGGCCGCGGTACCGGCGGCGGTCTGCGGACTGCTGCTGGCCGAGCCGCTGCTCGCCGTCCTGCTGCGCACCGTCGGGGCGCACGGCCTGGCCGCGGACGACGGCCGGACGGTCGGGTGGGCCGCCGCGTTCGCGCTCCTGGTGCACGGCGCGGCCCTGCTGCTGCCGCTCGCCCGGCAGGCGTTGGACCCGGGCGCCCTGCGCGCGCTGCGCGGCCGCAGCCCGCGCCGACTGGCCCTGCAGCGGGCCGGCGCGGACCTGGCGCTGCTCACCGTGGCCGTGCTGGGCTTCCTCCAACTGCGCCGCTACGGGGGCGTGGTGGTGACGGACACCGGAGCCGGGTTCGGCTCCCGGGTCGACGCGACGCTGGTCCTCGCGCCGATGGCGATGGCGGTGGCGGGCGCGGTCCTGCTGCTGAGGGTGCTGCCGGCGGCCGGGCGGCTGCTGGAGCGGGCGGCCGGCCGGGCCCGCGGCCTGGTCCTGCCGCTGGGCGCCTGGCGGCTGAGCCGCGACACCGGTCGCCAGGCGGTGCCGGTGCTGGCCACGCTGCTGGCGGTGGCCTGCAGCAGTCTGGCCGCCGGGGTGCTGGGCGCGCTGCCGGACAGCGACCGCGACCGGGCGGCCCACGCGGTCGGCGCCGATCTGCGGCTGTCCGGGGTGCCCGGCGCCCAGCTGCGGCAACGCGGCGAACTGTCCGCGCTGCCGGGCGTGACGGGCCTCACCCCGGTGGCCGAGCAGTCCGTGTTCGTGGGCAGCACCCTGGTGCAGGCCATCGGCCTCGACAGCACGGCCGCCGCCGCCGCGAACCTGCCGACGCTGCGCGGGGACCAGGCCGACCGCCCGCTCCCGGAGCTGCTCGCCCCGCTGGCCGACACGCCCGGACAGGGGATCGCACTGCCGGGCGGGTCGAGCGCCCTGGAGGTGACCGTCCAGGCGGCCGCCGACCTGCCGGTCCCGGAGCCCGGCCTCGGCCTGCGGCTGTGGATCCACGACGCCGGGGGCCTGACCGAGCAGGTGGCGCTCGCCCTACCGGCCGACGGACGCCCGCACACGCTGACCGTCCCGCTAACCGGCGGTGACCGGCTGACGATCGGCCGGCTCGGCGTGCACTTCCCCGGCACACTGGGCCGGCGGATCAGCCTCGACCTGCGCGTGCCGCGGATCACCGCCGTGGCCGACGGCCGGCGGACCGACCTCGCGCTGCCGCCCGGGCAGAGCTGGGCCCGCTCCGGCCCGGCCGTCGATCCCGCCGCGCTCGACTGCCCCGGCACCGCGCGCGGGCCCGAACAGGAGACCTCCGGCCGGGCCGACGCCTGCACCTGGCAGAGCGACGGATCCGACCTGCTGCGCACGGTGATGCGCTCCAACGAGCCGCCGCACCCGCTGAGCCCGGCCGGCGAGGACGCCGTCCTCGCGGTGCTGCCCGGCACCGGCACCGGCACTGCCACCGGCACCCTCCCGCCCCTCGTCCTGCCGGCGCTCGCCGACCGCGCGCTGCTCGACACCGTTCACGCCCGGGTCGGTGACACCGTCCGACTCGACTGGGAGCGCGACGGGCACAGCGCCCAGAAGGTCCGGATCACCGGGGTGATCGACGCCCTGCCGGGCTACGGCAGACGCAACGGCCACCTGGTGCTGGACCTGCGGGCACTCGCCGCCAGCCGCGCGGCCATGGGCGGACCCCCGCCCGTCGCCGCCCGCTGGTGGCTGGCCAGCGACGACCCGGCGGCCACCTGGACCGCCGTCGAGGGCCGCGGCGGGTTCGGCCGGCCGGAGAGCGCCCTGCGGGCCGCCGCCGCCCTCGCCGACGACCCGTTCCGGGTCGGCCTGCGCTGCGCCTGGCTGCTCGTCCTGGTCACCGCCCCGCTGTTCGCGGTCACCGCCCTCACCCTGCACACGGTGAGCTCGGTCCGGGCCCGCCAACGGGAGTTCGCGGTGCTGCGCGCGCTGGGCGTGCGGCGCGGCGAACTGACCGCGCTGCTGCGCGCCGAGCAGGTGGCGGTGACCGCGCCGCCGGTCCTGCTGGGCGGGCTGCTGGGCGTGCTGCTGGCCTCCCTGCTGCTCGCGTTCACCGTGCTGGACGACACCGCCGGTCCGGTCTTCCCGGCCCTGGTCGCGGGCCCGGGGCGCCCCGCCGCCCTGCTCACCGCGGTGGCCTCCGGGATGCTGCTCGCCCTCGCCGTACTGGTCCTCACCCGGCTGCTGGCCCGGGTCGACCTGGTCCGGGCCCTGCGCGCGGGGGAGGACGGATGAACCCGGCGGCCGCCACGGCCGGCACACCCGCCGCCGGACCCTTCGACGGGGGGAGCCCCTCATGCCGACCCTGCGCCTGATCCGGCGCGAGGCGCGGATCGCCTGGCCGGTGGCGGCCGTGCTCGCGCTGCTCGCCGTCCTGCTCACGGCGATCCCGCTGAGCTGGCCGCCGCGGTTCGACCGGCTGGCGGCCGACACCTTCGCCGACCGGGTCGACCGGGCCCAGCTGGAGCGGCCGCTGGTCCTCGCCGCGACCACCGCCGTCCCGCGGCCGTGGCTGCCGCCCGCTCGGCCGGGCACGCTGGACCGGGACCTGGACCGGATCGGCGAGGGGCTGCGCGCCGCCGCCGGCCCGCGGACGGCCGCCGCGTTCGGCAGACCGCGGGCCGCCGTCACCACCGCCGCCGGGTCCCCCTCGGGGCCCGGCGCCCCCACCGCCGCCGGGTCCCCCTCGGGGCCCGGCGCCCCCACCGCCACCGACCTGCCGCAGAAGCTGGGCCTGGTCCACGCGCAGCCCGCCGCCGGGGACACCCCGGTCGAGTACGTCGAGGGCCGGGCCCCGGCGCAGCCCGAGGAGCCCGCCGGGGGCCGGGGCGGGTCCTCGGACCCGATCGAGGTCGCGGTCTCCGAGGCCACCCGGGACCGCCTGGGGATGACCCTGGGCCGGGAGTTCGACCTGATCGGGGGCGGGATGTCCAGCGCGGTGGTCCCGGTCGGGGTGTTCCGCACCGACCACGGCGCGGACCGGCTCTGGCGGCGCAACCCGATGCTGGTCGTGCCCGTCGTCCTGACGGAGCGGGTCGGCAGGGTGCTCTACGGCGAGATGCTGACCAGCGCCGGGGGCATGGAGCTGGCGGCGAACCGCGGCGCCGGCCTCACGGCGGACTGGGAGCTGCCGGTGGCCCTCGACCGCTCGGGGCCGACCGCCACCCCGGCGGGCCTGGCCGGCCTGCGCTCCGACCTCGCCGCTCTGCGCTCGGCACCGCTGGAGCGGCTGTGCGGGGACGCGGACTGCCGGCTGGCCGGCCGGCCGGTGGAGATGATCGACGTCACCGAGCAGCTCGGGCGGGAGGCGGAGGCCTTCGCCGGCCAACGGCGGCGCACCGAGCAGCTCCAGGGCTTCGCGCTCGCCGGACTGCTCGCCGTGGTGGTGGCCACCGCCGTGGCCGCCGCCCGGCTCGGCAACCACCGACGGGCCGGCGCCTTCGCGCTCCAGCTCACCCGCGGCGCGGGCCTGCCGGGGATCGCCGGCCGGCTGCTGGCGGAGGCCGCGGTCGCGGTCGGCGCCGGCGCGGCGGCGGGCTGGGCGGTCGGCCGCGCCCTCGCGCCGAAGGGTGCCGCCCTCGGCTCCCCGGTACCGGTCCTGGTCGCCGCCGTGCTGGTCTGGTGCGCCCCGGCCGCGGCGCTGCTCGCCTCGGCCGGGCGGGCCGGGCCCGTGCCGCGCTCGCGCCGGCTCGTCCTGGAGGCCCTGGTCGTACTGCTGGCCGTCGGCGGGCTGGTCGCACTGCGCACCCGGGGCGCCTACGCGGGTTCCGGAATCGACCCCCAACTCGCCCTCGCCCCGGTCCTCCTGGCGCTGGTCGTGGTGGGGGCGCTGGTCCGGCTGCTGCCCCCGCTGCTGCGCGGGGCCACGCGCTGGGCGCGCCGCTCGCGCGGCCTGGTCCCGCTGGTGGCGCTCGCCCGGGCCGGCACCCGGAGCGGCGCGGCCGCGCTCGCCCTGCTGGTCCTGGTGCTCGCCATGGGCTACGGGGTCTACGGCGGGCTGGTTCCGCGCACCCTCGGGGACGGCCAGGCGCAGCTCGCCGACTGGCGCACCGGCGGGGCGGTCGCCGCCCTGGTCGGGCCGAAGGCGCGGTTCGCCGGGGACCTGCCGCCGACACCCACCGCGCCGCACCGGGTGACCGTCACCGGAGCGACCGGGGACCTCGTCTCGCAGGACGACGGCACCGGCTACGAGGGCGTCCGGCTCGTGGGGCTGGACGCCGCCGCCCTGGGCGCCGCGCAGCCGTCCTCCCCGTTGGCCCGCGCGCTGTCCGCCGGCAGCGGACTCGACGCGCGGGTCAGGCCGGTCGGGGACGACAACGCGGTGCCCGTGCTCACCGCGCTCGCCGACCCCGAGCTCGCCGCCCGGTTCCCCGACGGCGGCTTCGAGCTCTCCGCGCTGGGCATGGACCGCGCACTGGTCCGCGTGGTCGGAGCCCTGCCCGAGCAGGCCCTGCACGACCCGGTGCTCGGACCGGTGCTCGGCGCCGCACGGCGGTCGGGCCCGCTGCTGGTGTTCACCGGTCCGTCCGCCGAGCGGCTGCCCGCGCAGAACCGGATGTCGTCCGCCGTCCTGTTCTACCCGGCCGCCGGCGGGCCGCCGTCGGACCCGGGCGCCCTGCGGAGCGCCCTCGCCCCGCAGCTGTCGCCCGGCGGGAACGCCGGGCCGCCGGCCGAGTTCCGCGACCGGGCCGCGGAGCTCCACGCGCTGCGCACCGACGGGCTGGCCCGCTCGGCGCACCTCGCCTTCCGGGTCACCACCGTGCTCGGCCTGCTGCTCGGGCTCGGCGCGTTCGCGCTGGACCTGCTGCTGAGCGCCACCGAGCGCGCCCGGACCACCTCCTACCTGCGCACCCTCGGGATCGGCGGCCGCGCGGTGCTCGGGCTGCAACTGCTCCAGCTGGTCCCGCTGGTGCTGTCGGCGGCGGTCGGCGGCACCGCGCTCGGGCTGCTGCTGCCCGCCGCGCTCGGCCCCGGGATGCGGCTGGGGGCGATCACCGGCGGACCGTTCGAACCCGCCGTCCACATCGACTGGACGATCACGGCGGCGCTCGGTGCCGCGCTGGCCGTGCTGATGACGGCGGCCGCCGTCCTGGAGGCGGCGATCGCCCGCCGCCGCGGACTGGGCGCCGTGCTGCGACTGGGGGAGGCCCTGTGACCGTCCGACCGACCGGCCCATGGTGGTGTGCGAGAGCCTGGTGCGGATCTTCCGCACCGGCACCCGCGCCCGCGACGGGGTCGAGGTGCAGGCCCTGCAGGGGCTCGACCTGACCGTCCGGGAGGGCGAACTGCTCGCCCTGGTGGGCGCGTCCGGCTCCGGAAAGTCCACCCTGCTCGCCATCCTGGCCGGCCTGGACACCCCCAGCGCCGGAACCGCCAGGGTGGCCGGCACCGACCTGGGCACGCTCAAGGGGCGCGCGCGGACCGTCTACCGGCGCCGCACCGTCGGCACGATCCAGCAGCAGACCGCGGCCAATCTGCTGCCCTATCTGACGGCCCGCGAGAACGTGCAGCTGCCGATGGGCTACGCCGGGGTTCCGCGCCGGCGGCGGGCCGAGCGGGCGAGCGGGCTCCTCGGCCTCATGGGCATCGCCGAGGCCGCCGACCGCACCCCCGCGATGCTCTCCGGCGGCGAGCAGCAGCGGGTGGCGATCGCGGTCGCGCTGGCCAACGAACCGCGGCTGCTGCTCGCCGACGAGCCCACCGGGGAGCTGGACACCGCGACCTCGGAGGAGATCTTCGACGCCCTGCACACCGCCAACACGGAGCTGGGCACCACCGTGCTGATCGTCACCCACGACGCCCTGGTGGCCGACCAGGTCAGCCGTACGGTGCGGATCCGTGACGGCCGGACCTCGGCCGAGGTGCTGCGCCGTCCGCGCGTTGCCGGGGCGGGCGGCTTGGGCGGCTTGGGCGGCGCGGGCGGCTTGGGTGGCTTGGGCGGCGTTGACGCCGTTGACGGTGAGCAGGAGTACGCCGTGCTGGACCGGGTCGGCCGGCTCCAACTGCCGCGCGAGTTCACCGAGTCGCTGGGCCTGGCGGACCGGGTGCGGCTGGTCCTGGAGGCCGACCACATCGAGGTGTGGCCGGACCGGGACCAGCCGCGGCCGGACGGCGTGGGGGAGTGAGCGGGGGCTGACGGGGGACTGAGCGGCGCCGCGGGCCCGACGACACCGGTGGCTCAGGTGGCCCGGTGGCTCAGGCCCCGGTGGCTCAGGCCCCGGTGGCGCGGGCCCCGGTGGCGCGGGCGGAGGTCAGCTCGCGGTGGGCGGCGACCAGTCGGTCGATGTCCTCGGGCGTCACGCTGTCGACGAACGCCGGGATGCGGCCGATCGGCAGGCTCCCGCCCATGGCGGCGGTGAGCGGGTCGTCGGCGGGCATGCCGACGGAGTCCGCCATCGCCTGCATCGCCGCGCCGATGATCCGCGCCCCGGCCGGGTCGGCCAGCCACTCGCCGAGGGTGGACTCCGCGGTGAGCGCCGGGAAGTGGCCGTCGCCGGGGCAGCCGACCACGGTGCGCAGCCGCAGGTCCCGTGAGGAGGCGCCGATCCGCAGCTCGAACTCGCCGCCCTCGATCCGCCACCGGTGGTCGCGCACCGACCAGTGGGCGAAGGCCCGTTCGTCGAGCGCGATGGTCAGCCGGGCGCTCTCGCCGGGCTCCAGGCGGACCTTGGCGAAGCCCTTCAGCTCGTGCTCGGGGCGGCGCAGCCGCGGCGCGCGCTCGTGCACGTAGAGCTGGGCGACCTCGGCGCCGGCCCGGGAGCCGGTGTTGGTGACCGTGAACGAGACGTCGTAGCGGTTGTCCCCGGTGGGCGCCACCTCCAGGCCGTCGTAGCCGAAGGTGGTGTAGCTCAGGCCGTGGCCGAACGGGTGGGCGACCGGCAGTTCGAGGGTGTCGTAGTACCGGTAGCCGACGTACAGGCCCTCGCCGTAGTGGACCTTGCCGTCCGCGCCGGGGAAGTGCAGGTGGCTGGGGGTGTCCTCCAGTCGCAGCGGGATCGTCTCGGCGAGTCGGCCGGACGGGTTGTCGAGGCCGAACAGCAGCCGGGCCAGCGCCGAGCCGCCGGCCTGGCCGAGCAGCCAGCCCTCCAGGACCGCCCCGACCCGGTCCTGCCACGGGGTGAGCCGTACCGGCGCTCCGTTGGAGAGGACCACGGCGACCTCCGCGCCGGCCGCTCCGGCGGCGGCGGTGACGGCGTCGAGCAGGGCGAGCTGGTCGGCGGGCAGGTCGATGTCGGTGCGGTCGTAGCCCTCGGACTCGTGGCTCTCGGGCAGGCCGAGGAAGAGCACGACGTGCCGGGCGGTGCGCACGGCCTCGACGGCCTCGACGGCCTCGGCGACGAGGGCCGGGTCGGCCGCGCCGTCGAGGGTGAAGCCGGGGGCGAACCGGATCCGCTCCGGGTCGGTGACGGTCGCGCGGATCGCGTCGAGGGCGGTGTCCAGCCGGGTGGGCACGACGTGCGAGCTGCCGCCGCCCTGGAACCGCGGGGTGCGGGCGAACTCGCCGATGACGGCCAGGGTTTCGGCCCCGCCGCCGGGAGCGCCGAGCCGCCGCACTCGGCGGTGCTGCGGCACAACGCGTCCACCCCGGGGCTGGTCAAGCTCTTCGTCGACCTCGCGGCGGCGGCGGCCGAGCCCGACCACCCCGCGCACGACTTCTTCGAGCAGCGCTACGAACGCCTGCGCATCCGGCTCGCGGAGCGCATCGAGCACGGCGTCGCCGACCCGGCCGCCGTGGACGCGGCCTGGCTCGCCCGGATCTTCATCGCCGCCGCCGACGGCCTCCAGCTCCAGTGGCTGCTCAACCCGGACATCGACATGGCCGCCGACGTCGAGCGCCTCGGCGAGGTCCTGATCGGTGCGGGCTGGGCCACCGACTCCGCGCCGCGGCGCCCGGCGCCGGACGCTCCCGAGGGGGAGGGCCCGGCGCCGTCACCGTGAGGGCGGTCCCGCCCCGGTGGATGAGGTGCGACGGATCAGCCCCCGGCGCGGCGGATCAGGCGGACCAGCCCCCGGTGCGGCGGGCCCGCTTGAGGGCGTGGTGGACCGCCCAGGCGTCGGCGACCGGGCCGAGGTGGGCGAGCTTGTCGGGGTTGAGGACGGAGCGGACGGTCTGCACCCGGCCGTCCACGACGTCCAGCACCAGGGTGTTCAGCACCCGTCCGGCGGGATCGCGGAAGACGGCGCCCGGCTGGCCGTTGACCTCGTGCGGCTCGAAGGTCACGTCGATCCGGGCCATCAGCGGGACGACGGCCGCCAGCAGGCGGGCCACGTTCGCGGCGCCGGAGACCGCCCGGGCCAGCTGCGGGGTCTTGCCGCCGCCGTCGCCGACCATCGTGACGTCGGCGGCCAGCAGCTCCTGGAGGCCGGCGACGTCGCCCTCGCTCAGGGCGTCGAAGAAGCGGGCGGCGAGCTCGTCCCGCTCCTTGCGCTCGGCCTCGAACCGCGGCCGCCCGTCCCGCATGTGCCGGCGCGCCCGCACCACCAGTTGGCGGCAGGCCGCCTCGGAGCGGCCCACCGCGGCGGCGACCTCGTCGTAGCCGAAGCCGAACACCTCGCGCAGCACGAACACCGCCCGCTCCAGCGGGCTGAGCCGCTCCAGCAGCAGCAGCGCCGCCATCGACACCGAGTCCGCCAGCTCGGCCGCCCGGGCCGGGTCCGCGTAGGGGTCGGCGAGCAGCGGCTCGGGGAGCCACGGCCCCACGTACTCCTCGCGGCGGACCCGGGCCAGGCGCAGCACGTCGATCGCGATCCTGGTCACCGTGGTGGACAGGAACGCCTTGACGGACACCGGCCGGGTCGGCGAGGCGTCGTAGCGCAGCCAGGCCTCCTGGACGGCGTCCTCGGCTTCGCCCACGCTGCCCAGGATGCGGTAGGCGATCGAGAACAGCAGCGGCCGCAACTCCTCGAACTCCTCGACCTTGCTCACGCCGGCTTCCTTCCCTTCGAACGGTCCTGGTCGGTGATCGGTGCGTGGCCGATCAGTGGAGCGAGCCTGCCACGTAGGCTCCGGCGGGCTGCCGGGTGATGACGTTCGCCCGGTTGGCCAGGTTCATGAAGGAGATCAGCATCACCAGCGCGACCAGCTGCTCCTCGTCGTAGTGCGCGGCGGCCCGCGCCCACACCTCGTCGCCGACGCCGCCGGCCCCGTCGGCGATCCGGGTGCCCTCCTCGGCGAGCGCCAGCGCGGCGCGCTCGGCCTCGGTGTAGACGGTGGCCTCCCGCCAGGCCGCGACCAGGTTGAGGCGCGGCGCGCTCTCGCCGGCCGCGGCCGCCTCCTTGGTGTGCATGTCGACGCAGGCGGCGCAGCCGTTGATCTGGCTCACCCGCAGGGACACCAGCTCGCGGGTGGCGGCCGGGAGCGGCAGGGCGGTGAGCTCCCGGCCCAGGGCCATCAGGTTCCTGATCATCGTGCCGCCGGTGCGGGTGGCGAAGAAGTCGAGTCGTGCGTCCATGGCGGGTCCTCCGTCGTGGTGATCGGTGCTGTCACCCCTGGGACGGGACGGGCCGCCGTTCTGTGACATGCGCGGGCGGGGCGTGCTCCGGGGCGGGGTTCCGCCCGGGCCGTTCGGCAGGCCTGTCCGGTCTGCTGGGCCTGACCGGTCCGGCCGTTCCGGTCGGCCCGTTTTGCAAAACCTTTGCCGAACTCCGTTGACAGGGAAGGAGCGTGGCGTGTTGAGTCGTCGCCGCCCAGTACGGGTGCACCCTGCGGACTCCCTGTGCCGTCCACCGTTCCCACGATCGTGCGGCCCCCACCGCACAAGGGGTGATCTCGTCCATGCGTCACAGATTCTCGACCCGCTTGACCTTCGGCGCCGCGACCGCGGCCGTCCTGGGGCTGCTGGTCCCGCTCGCCCCCGCCGCGGCGGCGGCCGACCTCGACGGGGCGGCCGACTCCTCCCGGCACGGCGGCGCCTCGTACAAGCGGGTCGGCTACTTCATCCAATGGGGCATCTACGGCCGCAACTTCCACGTCAAGGACCTGGAGACCAGCGGCACGGCCGGCAAGCTGAGCCACATCAACTACGCCTTCGGCAACGTCGGTCCGGCCGGCACCTGCCAGATGGGCGGGCCCGGCTCCGACCCGTACGCCGACTACACCCGCCCGGTCGGCGCGGCGGAGTCGGTGGACGGCGTCGCCGACACCGCCGGGCAGGCGCTGGTCGGCAACTTCAACCAGCTGCGCAAGCTCAAGGCCGCGCACCCCGGCCTCAAGGTGATGATCTCGCTGGGCGGTTGGAGCGGCTCGGCGTACTTCTCGGACGCCGTGCGCACCGACGCCGGGCGCAAGGCGCTGGTCGCCTCCTGCGTGGACCTCTACCTCAAGGGCAACCTGCCCGCGAACGACGGCCGGGGCGGCGCGGGCGCGGCGGCCGGGCTCTTTGACGGCATCGACCTCGACTGGGAGTGGCCGGGCTCCGACGGCGCCCCCGGCAACGTGATCCGCCCCGAGGACAAGCAGAACTTCACCAAGCTCGTCCGCGAGTTCCGCACCCAGGTCGACGCGTACGGCCGCACGCTCAAGGGCCGCAAGCACTTCGAGCTCAGCGCGTACGTGCCGACCGCCCCCGCGAAGATCGACGCGGGCTTCGAAGTCTCGAAGATCATGCGGGACTTCGACTTCGTGAACCTCCAGGGCTACGACTTCCACGTCTCCGGGGAGAAGACCACCGCCCAGCAGTCCGCGCTGTACGCGAGGAACGACTTCAGCGTCGACCAGACCGTCAACGCCTGGCTGCGGCGCGGCGCCCCGGCGCGCAAGCTGGTCACCGGCATGCCGTTCTACGGCCAGGGCTGGACCGGTGTCACGGGCGGGGGCGACGGTCTCGGGCAGCCCGCCGCCGGTCCCGCCCCGGCGACCTGGGTGGCCGGCATCGAGGACTACAAGGCGCTGAAGAAGCTCGCCGACTCCGGCACGTACAAGCTGTACCGCGGGCCGCGCAACGGCAGCGCCTGGCTGTTCGACGGCAGCACGCTGTGGACGTACGACGACGCGACGGTGCTGCGCACCAAGGCGGAGTACGTGCGCCGCGAGGGCCTCGGCGGGGCGATGATCTGGTCGCTGGACGGGGACACCCCGGACGGCGAGCTGATCACGGCGATCGACCGCGGGCTGAGCCGGCGCTGACGCACTGAGGGGCGCGCCGCCGGGGCGGCTCCGTCCGGCGGCGCGCCCGGGCCGGTCCTGCGGTCCGGATCAGACCCTGAACTCGGCCACGTAGCGCCGTGGTTCGCGGCGCAGGTCGCGTTCCCAGCGGTCGGCGCACTGCTCGGCGAAGGTCCGCCGGGTGTGCAGCACCTCGTCCAGCGGGTCGAGGAGGTCCAGCACCTGCGGCGGCTCCCGTCCGGCGTCCACCCGGGCCCGCAGGCCGGCCCGGGCGAGCCGGACCAGCTCGGCGGCGAGTTCGAGGACGCGCTCGCCGCCGAGCATCGTCCGCAGGCCCTCGGCCGGCAGCGCGGCGGCCGCCGACCGGTGCTGGTCGGCCGTGAAGCCGCGGAGCAACTCCCAGGCCGCGGTGCGGGATTCGGGGTGGTAGCCGAGTCCGGTCCAGAGCGCCGGCAGGGCGGCGAGGTGCCGGTACGGCGGCCCGTCCGCGGAGCGCAGCTCCAGCGTTCCGCGCACCCGCACCGCCGTCCAGAGCTGCGACAGGTGGGCGAGCCAGTCCTCGTAGCGCGGCGGCGAGCCGTCCTCGAAGCCCTCGCGCAGCAGCGCGCCGAACGGGCGCTCCGGGGCGAGCCGGTAGTCGCCGTCCGGGTGCCGCCGGTAGACCATCGGCCGGTCCAGTGCCCAGTCGACGACGTCCCCGATCCCCACGCCGGAGCGCAGGGCGGGCGGCATGACGCCGCAGCGGTCCGGGTCCATCCGCAGCCAGTCCTGCGAGCGGTTGGACAGCAGGCCGTTCGCGCGTCCGCCGATGATCGGGGAGTTGACGAACAGCGCGGCCACCGGGGTGGACGCGGCCATCAGCATCCGCAGCTTCTCGGTGAAGTCCCGCTCGTCCAGGAAGTCCAGGTGCACCTGGGTGGACAGCGACAGCGCCATCACCCGGCGCGCCCCGGAGGCGGGCGGGCCGACCCGGGCGAAGTGCTCGCGCATGACGGCGCCGCGCACCATCGGCACCCAGGCCATCGCCTCCACCCGGTCGAACGGCAGCAGCGCGCCGGGCAGCAGCGCGAGGCCGAACCGGTCGACCAGTCCGGCCAGTTGCTCCAGTCTGGCGCGCGCCTCCGCCACCGCGCGGGCCAGCCCGTCGACCGGCACCGAGGAGTACTCCAGCTGTCCGCCGTGTTCGAGGGTGATCCGCACACCGTCCGGCAGGTGGACGCCGGTCATGCGGCCCGTGTCGAACTGCGGCTCGCCGCCCCACTCGGCGAGGACGGTGCGCAGGATCGCCGCCATGCCGCCCGCGCCCTCGTACGGGGCGGCGAGGCCGGTGCCGGGGTCGACCACGCCGCTCTCGACCTCCAGGCCGATCCGCTCCACGCCGTCCGCGGGCGGGGCGAAGGGGGCGCGCAGATCGGCGCGGGTCAGTGGTGCCGGGTGCGGCGTCACCGTCCGTGCGCCGGGCGCTGCCGGGGCGGGGCTCAGCACGGCTCGGGGGAAGGCGAAGCTCTCGTCGGACATCCGCTCCTCGCTGGTGTCGATGCCCCAGCATGCGCAGGTGCGCCGGGCGCGAGCCATCGGGGCGCGGCCATCCGGAGACGGCGAGACGCGGACGCGGTGACGCACGGACGCGGGCCCGCCCGGTTGGACGGACCCGCGTCGGTGTGGCGGCTTACTTGTTGATGCAGGTGTTGCCGAAGGCCGGGTTGAGCAGCCCGATGATGTTGATCGAGTTGCCGCAGACGTTGATCGGGATGTGGACCGGGATCTGGATCTGGTTGCCCGACAGGACACCGGGGGAGTTGGCGGCCACCCCGGTGGCGGTGGAGTCGGCGACGGCGGTGCCGCCACCGGCCAGCAGGGCGGCACCGGCGAGAACACCGGCAGCGAGCGCGGTACGAGTACGCATGTCTCTCCTCAAGGGGTGAGTTTGCAGATCAGAGCACCAATCACACCGGTGAAAAGCGCCGATTCCGCCGGATTGGTCGAATAGAGGGCGTGTCCGAGGACCGGCTGGCTGGATATGTAGACCGGTCTGCATATTTCTCCCGTGGCGTCGGGGAGCGCGTGGAGTGGAAAGTCGGACGGGCCGACTTTCCACTCCACGCGTGCCGTTCGGGTTAGATCCCCCCGGCCGGCCGCGTGGTGCTGTCGGCGGACCCGCAACGCGACTGGCCGGGAGCCCCGCTGCGTGGCGGGGCGAGGGCGGTAGTCGGGAGGGCGGAGTGAAAAGTCGGGCAGGCCGACTTTCCGCTCCAGGTGCGCGCGGCAGTATGTAGACCGGTCTGCATATTCGCAGGTGTGTGGTGGCCGGGGTGTGGCGCAGGAAGTCGGGTGGGTCGACTTCCTGCGCTGGCGGTGCGTCCTGTTTGGCGGCGTGGGCCGGTGGTCCTGGCCTGTTCATGTGCGGGGGTGGCTGGCGTGCGGAGTGGGAAGTCGGGGCAGGCCGACTTTGCACTCCAGATGCGCGCGGCGATATGTAGACCGGCCTGCATATTTGTGGGCGAAGGGCCGCAGGGTGCGGCGCAGGAAGTCGGGTGGGTCGACTTCCTGCGCCAGCGGTGTGCTCTGTTTGGCGGTGGGCGGGTTGGCCCGGTCTGTTCATGTGTGGGGGTGGTCGGCGCGTGGAGTGGAAAGTCGGGTGGGCCGACTTCCTGCTCCAGGGGCCTCTGCCTCGCCGGCCGGATATGTAGACCGGTCGGCATATTCCGTGCTGGGGTGGGTCAGGGGGTGGGTGGGAGGTCCTGTTCGGCCCAGATGGTTTTGCCGTGGCGGGTGTAGCGGCTGCCCCAGCGGGTGGTGAGTTGGGCGACCAGGTAGAGGCCGCGGCCGCCCTCGTCGGTGAGGCGGGCGCGGCGCATGCGGGGCTGGGTGGCGCTGGGGTCGGAGACCTCGCAGGTGAGGCGTTCGGCGCGGATGAGGCGGACGCCGACCGGGCCGCCCGCGTAGCGGATCGCGTTGGTGACCAGCTCGCTGAGCACCAGTTCGGTGGTGAACGCCAGCTCCTCCAGCCCCCAGGCCAGCAGCTGCTCGGTGGCCGCCTCCCGGACCTGTGCGACCGCCGCCGGGTCCGCGTCCAGCGTCCAGCCCGCGGTGGCCTCGGGCGGCACTTCCCGGGTGCGGGCCAGCAGCAGGGTGACGTCGTCGGTGAGCCGGTGGGCCGGGAGGTCGGCGACGAGGTCCCGGCCGAGTTCCCGCAGCACCGGGCCGGCCGGCGGGACGGCGCCCTCCGGCGGGGCGGCCGCGGCGGAGAGCCGGTGGGACAGCTCGTCCATGCCCTCCTCCAGGTCGTCCGCGTAGCCGAGGAGCAGCCCGTCGGTGTACAGCGCGAGCAGGCTGCCGGGTTCGAGCTCGACCTCGGTCACCTCGAACGGCAGCCCGCTCACGCCGAGCGGCGGCCCCGGGCGCAGGGGCACGAACGTCACCCGGCCGTCCGGCGCCGCGACGGCGGGCGGCGGGTGGCCGGCCGAGGCCATCGCGCAGCGCCGCGACACCGGGTCGTACACCGCGTACACGCAGGTGGCGCCGAAGGGCACGGTCTGCTGGTCGTCCGGGGCGTCGTGTCCGCCGTCGGTCCACACACCGTGGCTCACCGGAGGCCGGGTGGCCGCGGCCCCCGCGTCGAGGCCGTGACCGCCGCGACCGCCGTGTCCGCCGCCGCCGTCGCCGCCGTCCTCGTCCTCCTCGTCCGGCCGCTCGGCCTCCACCATCAGCTGGGCGACCAGGTCGTCGAGGTGGACCAGCAGTTCGTCCGGCTCCAGGTCGAGGTCGGCGAGCGTCCGGACGGCCGTCCGCAGCCGCCCCATGGTCGCGCTCGCGGCGAGCCCGTGTCCGACCACGTCCCCCGCGACCAGCGCGACCCGGGCGGAGGACAGCGGGATCACGTCGAACCAGTCGCCGCCGATCCCGCTCGCCGTGTCGGTGGGCAGGTAGACGCTCGCGGTGGAGACCGCGGTGGTCTCGGCCTGCGAGGGCGGCAGCAGGCTGCGCTGGAGCCCGACGGCGGCGCGGTGCTCGCGCGCGTAGCGGCGGGCGTTGTCCAGCGCGAGGGCCGCGCGGTCGGCGATCTCGCGCAGCAGCTCCAGGTCGGCGGGCAGGTAGGGCGGCCGGTGCGGGGCGCGGTGGACGGTCACCCGGCCGAGCAGGCCGCCCCCGGCCCGCAGCGGGACGGTCATCGACGGGGGGAAGTCGGTGTGCGCGGTCTGCTCGCCGGGGTCGGCGTGCACGGCCACGCCGGTGGGCGGGGGCTCCGGCACCCCCGGTCCGCCGGCCGCGCCCGCAGAACCGTCCGCGGAGCCACTGGCAGAACCACTCGCAGAACCGGCTGCCACCGCGACGGCGGTGCGGCGCAGCAGCACCCGGCCGTCCCGCCCCGGGGACGGCTCCGCGCCGGTGAACACGGCCTCCGCGACGTCGATCACCGCCAGATCGGCGAGCCCCGGCACCGACCCGCCGTTCGCCGCACCGTCCACCCCGGCCGCCGCCCCGCCCACCGGGGACGGCGGGGCGAGGACGGCGGCCAGCTCCTCCGCCGTCCCGGTGACCGACAGCGAGCCGCCGACGGCCGCCGTGGCCCGGTGCAGCAGGGCGAGCCGTTCGCCGGACCGGTGCAGCTCGGTGACGTCGGTGAACAGCGCGGTCACCCCGATGACCTGCCCGTCCGGCGACTGCAGCCGGAACGCCGAGATCGCCATCACCGCACCGCCGGCCGGGTCCTCGATGGTGCGGACGATCTCCTCCGCGCCGATCAGCGGCCGACCGGTGCGCAGCACGTCGCGCAGCCCGCGTTCGACGGCGGCGGCGTCCCGCGCCTGCAGGAAGTCGCCGAGCCGCCGCCCGCGCAGGTCCGGCGGCAGTCCGCTGTAGGGGAGCAGATGGGTGTTGGTGCGGACGAGGCGCAGCCGCTCGTCGAAGACGGCCAGGCCGACCCGGTCCTGCAGGAACAGCTCACGGGTGAAGGCCTGGTCCTGGCGCGAGCGGGCGATCAGCGGGCTGGGGGCGGCGAGCACGAAGTACCGGGGCGTGCCGGCGGGTTCCGACGGCACGGAGTCGGAGGCGTCGCCTGCGGCGGAGGCGCCGTCGGCCTCCACGGGCGCGTTCAGCGGCAGCACCTGGTAGGACAGCGCGAGCCGCTCGCCGCGCCCCGAGCGCAGCACCGCCTCCCCGGACCAGCCCTCGGCCCGCTGCTCCGCGCTGAGCTCGGACATCGCCGGCCACCCGGCGGGGTCGGCGAGCAGCTCGTGCACGGGCCGGCCGCGGACCTGCGCGGCGCCGAGGGCGAGCAGCCGTTCCGCCTCCGGGGTCCAGCGGACGATGCGGCCGTCCGCGTCGAGCAGGGCGCCCATGGCGTCGACGACGAAGGGGGATCGGCCGCGGTACAGGGCGTCCGCCGTTTCCATCCGGTCCGCTCCTCTCCGTCGGCGGTTCGCTGCCGCGACCCCTCCATCATCCTCCGGCCCGGCGAGCCCGCCAGTTCCGCGCCGCCGCACCGGGTACCGCACACGTCACCGCACCAAACGCCGCACGATGCGCCGCAGCAGGCGCCGCACGGGGGGTTCTCGGCCGCCCGCTCCTATTGTAATCTCCGTCAATAAGCGGGGCGTGCGGGTTCCCGCGCAGGCCACGCACCTGACGGAGGCAGCCATGGCCCACTCGACGGAACGCAGCACCCCCACCCGGACCCACACCGCGGCCGACGACGACGTCTCCAAGCGGCTCCTCGACTCGGCCGCGACCCTCTCCTACGACCCGGCCGTCGAGATCGACTGGGACGCCCCGCTCCCGCCCGGGCAGTACGGGCTCAACCCGGAGTGGAGCACCCTCTACGGCACCGCGCTCTGGGCGGAGATGACCGAGGAGCAGCGGGTCGTCCTCACCCGCCACGAGGTCGGCTCGATCATGACCACCGGCATCTGGTTCGAGATGATCCTGCAGCAGATGGTGCTGCGCGACCAGTACCTCAACGACCCGGCCAGCGCCGAGTTCCGCTTCGCGCTCACCGAGATCGCCGACGAGTGCCGCCACTCGATCATGTTCGCCCGCGCCTGCGAGAAGATGGGTGTCCCCCAGTACCGGCCCAACCAGGTCGTCGCCCAGGCCGGACGCGCCTACAAGGCCCTCGCCCGCGGCGAACTCGCCTACGGCGGCATCCTGGTGGCCGAGGAGGTGCTGGACGTCATGCAGCGCGACTGGATGCGCGGCGAGAACGTCCTCGACATCGTCCGCGGGACGTCCCGGATCCACGTGGTCGAGGAGTCCCGGCACATGAAGTTCGCCCGCCAGGAGATCCGCGAGCGGCTGCGCGGGGCCGGCACCCTGCGCCGCCGCAACGCCGCCTTCGGCATCGCGGCCGGCGCCTACGTCATCGTCACCAGCATGGTTCACCCGTCCGTGTACAAGGCCGCCGGGCTGGACGTCGGACGGGCGCTCGCCGAGGTCCGGGCCAGCGAGCACCGCCGGGCCATGATGCGCACCAGCAGCCGCCACCTGATGGCGTTCCTCGCCGAGAACGGCCTGCTCACCGGCGCGGCGGCCAGGCTCTACCGGCGCCTCCACATGCTCTGAACCGGCGCATGCACCTGCTCCGAACCGCCGTCGCGCGCCGAACCGCCGCCCGCCCCGGTCCCCCCGGACCCCACGCAGCGAGGACCCCACCCCCGCCATGGCCTACGCGATCACCCGCACCTGCTGCAACGACGCCTCGTGCGTGTCCGTCTGCCCCGTCAACTGCATCCACCCCACCCCGGACGAGCCGGACTTCGGCCGCACCGACATGCTCTACATCGACCCGGCCGCCTGCATCGACTGCGGCGCCTGCGCGGACGCCTGCCCGGTCGACGCCGTCTTCCCGGTCGACCGGCTGACGGGGCCCGACGCGGTCTACGGCGAGCTCAACCGCGACTGGTTCCGCGACCACCCCGCCGACCACGCCTGGGGCGCGCCCGTCTTCCCCCGCAGCCTGCCCGCCGGCCTCGACCTCGGACCCGGCCCGCTGCGGGTCGCCGTCGTCGGCACCGGGCCGTCGGCGAGCTACACCGCGCAGGCGCTGCTGCGCTCCACCGGCGCCGAGGTCACCATGATCGACCGGCTGCCGATGGCGGGCGGGCTGCTGCGGCACGGGGTCGCCCCGGACCACCAGTCGACCAAGCGGATCGCCGAGAGCTTCGCCTCCGTCTTCCGCGACCCGCGGCTGCGGCTCCACCTCAACGTCGAGGTCGGCACCGACCTCGGCCACGCCGAACTCGCCGCCCACCACCACGCGGTGGTGTACGCGGTCGGGGCCGCCGCCGACCGCCGGCTCGGCGTGCCCGGCGAGGACCTGCCCGGCAGCCTGCCCGCCACCACCTTCGTCCGCTGGTACAACGCCGAACCGACGGTGCCGGCCGACGCGGTCGCCCTGGACGCCGGGACGGGCCCGGGCGCCGGGCGGGCCGTGGTGATCGGCAACGGCAACGTCGCGGTCGACGTCGCGCGGATCCTGCTCACCGACCCCGACCGGCTCGCCGCCACCGACATCGCCGACCACGCGCTCGCCGCGCTGCGCCGCAGCCCGGTGCGGGAGGTCGTCCTGGTCGCCCGTCGCGGGCCCGGGCACGCGGCCTGGACCGTGCCCGAGTTCCTCGCCCTCACCCGGCTCCCGGGCGTCGACGTCGTGGTGGACGACCACCCGGAGGTCCGCGACGCCCTGGCGGCGGCCCCCGCGGGGTCGACCGCGGCACTGCTCGCCGGCCTGCCGCTGGAGCGCCTGGACGGCACCGCCCCGCCCGGGCCCGGTCGGCGGATCGTGCTGCGCTTCCACGCCGCGCCCGCCGAACTCCTCGGCGACGGCCGGGTGGAGGCGATCCGCCTGGTCGGCACGGGCGACCTCGCCGACACCTGCGACCTCGCCGACCCGGGCGACCGCCCCGGCTCCGGCGAACTGCTGCGCACCGCCCTGGTCGTCCGCTCCATCGGCCACTGCGGCGTCCCCGTCCCGGGGCTGCCCTTCGACGACACCGCCGGGGCCGTCCCGCACACCGGTGGCCGCGTCCTCGACCCGGCCACCGGCCGGCCGTTGCCCGGCACCTACCTGGTCGGCTGGGCCAAGCGCGGCCCCTCCGGCGGCATCGGCGCCAACCGCGCCTGTGCCGAGGAGACCGTCCACGCCCTCCTGGACGACGCCGTCGCGGGCGCCCTGCCCGTCCCGTCCGGCGACCGCAGGTCCTTCGACCGCCTGGTCCGCACCCGCCGCCCGGACGCCCTCGGCCTGCGCCAGCTGCGCGCCATCGACCGCGCCGAACGCGCCCGCGGCGAGGCCACCGGCCGCCCGCGCGTCAAACTCCCCACCGTCCCCGCCCTCCTCGCCGCCGCCCGCCGCTGAGGCCGCGGCTGCGCGGCGGCGCGGAGCCGCTCAGGGCCCGACGAGCAGCAGGACGATCCGGACCCCGGCGCCGTCCCCGGATGTGCGGGCCGGACCGGGCTCCGGGTCGCATCGGATGCCGCGGAGGGCCGGATGGCGCCGTCAAGGAAGCCGGGGGAGACCGGCGGGAAGTCGGGCCCCGATGTCGTCCCGCTCCGGGAGGACATCGCCGACCGGCGTGCCCGGCCGGTCGAAGGCGGTCCGCAGCGCGTGCTCGATCTCGGGGGCGGTGCGCAGGTGCAGCAGCTGTCGCCAGGACGGTCTCCCGGACCCACCGCCGCGCCGGTGCCGGACCGGCGTGATCCGGATACGTCCGATGGTCCGTTTGTCGGCCGAACGATCCTCAGCCAACGACCCCCAGCCAACGACCCCCAGCCAACGACCCTCAGCTGAAGAGGGTGCCGAAGTCGAGGGGGGTGATGAGGAAGGTGTCGGTGGCCGGGTCGTGGGCGTGGAGGAGGGCGGTGAGGCCGGCCGGGACGGCGGGGTCGCCGGGCGGGGTGCGGACGGCGAGGAGGGCGGGAGAGCCGTCGTCGGTGGTGGTCTCGGCCCAGCCGGAGACGGTGGTGGCGCCGCCCGGGAGGACGGTGCAGACCCGGCCGACCAGGGGGAAGGGTTCGGAAGCGAGCAGGTCCCCGGGCAGGTCGTCGGGCAGTTCCCCGGAGGCGGCGTCGACGTGGGGATCGGCGCCGCACCCCCCGCTCCGGGTGGCGCCGGTGCGGCCGGCGCCGCGCCCCCCGGGCGCGACGTCGGCTCCGAGCCCGCTGAGCAGGGCCAGCAGCCAGTACTCGGCGGTCACCACCAGGGTCGGAAAGCCCGGTGCGGCCTTGAACTCCCCCCGCATCCGACCGCGCCCCCTGACTTTCCGTCCGGCGCCGGACCCCCCGGGCGCCGTGGTGATCCTGTCAGGAGGAAAGCGTCCGCACACTGCCAGGATCCGGCAATCTTGACGGTGTTTTGACACCTGAAAATATCCGGAAACCGCAAGCAACGCCCGGCCCGCTGAAACGTTCAATATGGCACGGTCGCGCTATGAAACCGTCAGGACGGGAGCGGCTGCTCCGGCCAGTCGAGCAGCCGCGCGCCCATCACGGCGGTCTCCAGGGTGTAGCGGTGCAGCGCGTCCGCCGGGTCGTACCCGGTCAGGTTGCGGATGCGCTCCAGCCGGTAGCCGAGCGCGCGCACGCTCAGGCCGAGCCGCCGGGCGGTCTCGGCGTTCACGTACCCGGCCTCCGCCTGGACGGTGATGGTCTCCAGCAGCGGGCGGGCGCCGCCGCGCGCCGCGGTGAGCGGGCCGAGCACGGTGCGCACCAGGTCGGCCATCGCGGCCCGGTCCCGCATCAGCACCGGGAAGACCAGCAGCTCCTCGGCACGCAGCCGCCGCGCGGGCAGTTCCAGCCGCTGGGCGTACTCCAGCGTGCCGAGCGCCTCCTCGTAGCTGCGGACGATGCCGCCGGTGCCGGCGTGCCGGCGGCCGGTCGCCACCCGCTGCGCGGGCAGGTACCCGGCGCCGGGCCGCAGGGCCAGCTCGGTGAAGGCGGTGAGGACGGCCTGCTCGCCGTCGGAGGCGATGCAGACCAGCCGCCCGTCGCGGACGGCCAGCAGCAGGGTGCGGTCGTCGTAGCGGCCGGTCAGCTCGCGCAGCACCCGGTGCGCGGCGGGCGCGCCCTCCAGGTAGGGCTCGGCGGCGATGGCGACCGCGACGGTGTACCCGGCGGCCAGCCGCAGGCCGAACCGCTCGGCGCGCTCGGCGAGCCGGCCGAAGTCGGAGCGGCCGTGCAGCAGGTCGTTGACCAGCTCGCGCCGGTTGGCCTCCTCCTGGCGCACGGCCATCCGCTGGGCGCGCTCGTGGCCCTCGCCGAGGGCGCCGAGGGCGGCCTGGATGGCGGCGAGCAGGGCGTCGCCGGTGCGCCGCAGCTCGGCGGCGGTGGCGGAGCCGAGGCCGGGGAGGTGCTGCCAGGTGGCGCGGGTGGCGCCGAGGCAGGAGCCGACGAGTTCGCGCAGGCCGTGGCCGGCCTCGGCGCCGCGCTCGCCCAGCTCGCGCAGCCGCTCCAGTTCGGCGCGGCGCAGCAGGCGGCCGGTTCGGGAGACGTCGGTGAGCAGGTCCAGGCAGTGGTGGGCGAGCTCACCGGGGATGTCGGGTGCGCCGCTTCCGTTGGCCACCGTCATGTCGTCGTGTCCCGCCCCGGTCCGTCGGTGTGGTCCGGCCGGCCGGCGTGCCCGCCGGTCGGCCGATCGGCTGTCCTCGCTGGTCAGCCGAGGTGCTCCCGGCGGCGCGCTCCGGCGTCGGCCGGGCTGTCGGCTGCTCAGGCCGCGCATGCTACCCGGTCGGTGGACCCACCGTCCCGCCGCGTCGGCGCCGCCTACGAGGTCAGCGGCCGGTGGCAGGCGACGGTCCGCCCGGGCGTCACCTCGCGCAGCGCGGGCACCTCGTCGGCGCACTGCTCGTCGGCGAACGGGCAGCGGGTGCGGAACCGGCAGCCGGACGGCGGGTCGAGCGGGGACGGCGGGTCGGCGGGGAGCAGGCCGCTGTCGCCGAGCGGGCGGCCGGGCTCGGGGACGGCGGCGAGCAGGGCGGCGGTGTAGGGGTGGGCGGGTGCGGCGAGCACCTCCTCGGTGGGGCCCTGCTCGCAGAGCCGGCCGAGGTGGAGCACCGCGACGTCGTCGCTGACGGCGCGGACCACGCCGAGGTCGTGCGAGATGAACAGGCTCGCCAGGCCGCGTTCCTCGGTGAGCCGGCGCAGCAGGTTGAGCACGGTGGCCTGGGCGGAGACGTCGAGGGCCGAGACGGCCTCGTCGGCGATCAGCACCCGCGGTTCGGCGGCCAGCGCACGGGCGATGGCGACCCGCTGGGCCTGGCCGCCGGAGAGCTGGGCGGGGCGGCGGTCGCCGAACAGCGCGACCGGCAGGCCGACGGCCTCCAGCTGCTGCTCGACCACCGCCGCGCGGTCGACCGACGGGTCCGGGTGGGCGTCCAGCGGCTCGGCGACGAGGTCGCGCACGGCGCGGCGCGGGTTGAGCGAGGAGACCGGGTCCTGGAAGACCATCTGCATCCGGGGGCGCAGCGCCCGCAGCGCGCGCGGGCTGAGCCCGGCGAGGTCGGTGCCGTCCAGGGTGACGGTGCCGGTGGTGGGCGGAGGCAGTCGCAGCAGGGCCTTGGCGATGCTGCTCTTGCCGGAGCCGGACTCGCCGACCAGGGCGAGGGTGCGGCGCTCGCGCAGCTCCACGTCGACACCGCTGACGGCGTGCAGCGGGCCGGAGCGGGTGCGGTGGACCACGGACAGCCCGGTGGCCCGCAGCACGACAGGGGCGTTCTCCTCGGAGGGAACGGGAGCAGGACCGGGAACGGGAGCAGGAGCAGGAGCGGGGGTCATGCGAGGGTCTCCTCGGCCTTCGCCGGCAGCGCGGCCGACGGCGTGAGCGGGAAGTGGCAGGCGGCCGTGTGCCCGGGCCCGGCCCGGTGGAGCGGCGGGGCGTCCGTCGAGCAGATCGCCTCGGCGCGCTCGCAGCGCGGTGCGAACGGGCAGCCGGGCTGCGGCCGGGAGAGGTCCGGCGGCGAGCCGGCCACGGCGGGCAGGGTGCGGCGCAGCGGTCCGGTGACCCGCGGCACCGAGCGCAGCAGCGCGGCGGTGTACGGGTGGGCGGGGGTCCCGGTGACGGCCTCGGTGGGGCCGGTCTCGACGATCCGTCCGCCGTACATGACGGCGATCCGCCGGGCGCGGCCGTAGAGCAGGCCGATGTCGTGGGTGATCAGCAGGGTGGCCAGGCCCCGGGTCTCGCGGTGCCGGTCGAGCAGGTCCAGCACGGTGCGCTGGACGGTGACGTCCAGCGCGGTGGTGGGCTCGTCGGCGAGCAGCAGGGCGGGGGAGCCGGCCAGCGCGGCGGCGATGCCGACGCGCTGGCGCAGGCCGCCGGACAGCTCGTGGGGGTAGGCACGGGCGCGCCGGGCCGGGTCGGGGACGTCGACGGCGGCGAGCAGTTCGGCGGCGGTGCGCAGCCGCTCGCGGCGGGGGATCCGGCGCCGGTTGGTGAGCGCCTCGGTGACCTGGTCGGCGATCCGGACGACCGGGTTGAGCGAGGTCATCGGGTCCTGGTGGACCATCGAGACGCCGGTGCCGAGCAGCTCGGCGCGTCGGGCGGGGGCGGCGGTGAGCAGGTCCTCGCCGTTCAGCAGCACCTCGCCGGTGGCGGTGGCCCGGGTGGTGCGCGGGTGGACGCCGAGCACGGTGCGGGCCAGCACCGACTTGCCGGAGCCGGACTCGCCGACGACGCCGAGGCACTCGCCCGCGCCGATGGCGAGGTCGATGCCGTGCAGCACGTGCAGCGCCCGGCCGTCGGGGGTGTGCAGGGTGGTGTCGAGCGAGCGGACTTCGAGAACCGGGGTGGTCATCCTCGCCCTCCCTTCGAACGGAGCTTGTCGCCCAGGTAGTTGAGGGCGAGGACGGTCAGGCAGAGCACCGCCGCCGGGGCGAGCGAGATCCACGGGGCGCTGCCGAGCGTGGTCCGGCCCTCGGCGATGATGCCGCCCCAGGACGGCTCCGGCGGGCGGAGCCCGAAGCCGAGGAAGCTGAGCGAGCCCTCGGCGACGATGGACACGGTGGTGGCGGTGAACGCGAAGGTGAGCGCGATCGGCGCGACGTGCGGGACCACCTCGCGGAGCAGGATGCGCAGCGGCGCGGTGCCGATCATCCGGGCGGCCTGGACGAAGCCGCGCTCGCTGAGCGACAGCACGACGGCGCGCACCACCCGGGTGAAGTGCGGCACGGTGAACAGGCCGATCAGCGTGCCGATCAGGGTCAGACTCGGGCCGCGCAGCGAAACCGCGATCATCACCAGGATCAGGGTGGGCACGGACATCAGCAGGTCGGCGGCGAAGCCGATCACCTTGTCCACCGGCCCGCGGAACCAGCCGGCCGCCACGCCGAGCGCCCCGCCGCCGAGCAGGCCGACGGCGATGGTCAGCCCGGCGACGGTGAAGGAGGCGCGGGCGCCGGCCACGGTCCGCTGCAGGACGTCGCGTCCGGCGGCGTCGGTGCCCAGCCAGTGGCCGGGGCCGGGGGCGGCGGCGGGGTGGGCGAAGTCGCCGTGCAGCGGGTCGAAGCCGGGCAGCAGCGGGAGCAGCAGGGCGGCGAGCGCGACGACGGCCAGCCAGGCGCCGGCGGCCAGCATCCCGACGGACGGGCGGCGGCGCGCCGCCGGCTTGCGCGGGGCGGCGGTGGCGGCGGGGACGGTCTCAGCGGCGCTCATCGGCGATCCTCGGGTCGATCGTGCGGTACAGCAGGTCCACGGCGAAGGTGGCCGCCACCACGGCGACGGCGCTGACCACCACCACCCCCTGCACCACCGGGAAGTCGCGGCCGTTGATCGCCCCGGAGACCAGGGTGCCGACGCCGGGCACCGCGAACAGCGACTCGACCAGCACCGAGCCGCCGAGCGAGGTGCCGATGCCGATGCCGACCAGGGTGACCAGCGGCAGCGAGGAGGGCCGCAGCGTCCGGCGCAGCAGCAGCCGCGCGGTGCCCATGCCGCGGCTGCGGGCGGCGGCGATGTAGGTCTGGTCGAGGGTGTCGATCAGCTGGCCGCGCAGGGTGCGGGTGAAGACGGCGGCCTCGGTGAGGCCGAGGGTGAGTGCGGGCAGCACCAGGTGGCGCAGGTTCTCCAGCGGGTCCTCGGTGAACGGGGTCCAGCCGGTGGCCGGCAGGATCCGCAGTTGGACGGCGGTGATCCAGATCAGCAGCAGGCCGAGGACGAAGCCGGGCACGGCGAGCCAGACGAACGCGCCGGCGGTGGCGATCCGGTCGACGGCGCCGTCCGGCCGCCAGGCCGACCAGAGGGCGATCGGCAGGGCCAGGCCGAGGGCCACCACCTGGGCGGCGACGAAGAGTTCGAGGGTGACCGGGATCCGGTCGGCGAGCTCGGTGGTGATCGGGACGCCGGTGGAGAGCGAGTGGCCGAGGTCGCCGTGCAGGGCGTCGCCGAGCCAGCGCCAGGTGGCGGCGAGCACGTTCTCGTCCAGGCCGAGCTTGGCCTCGTAGGCGGCGACCTGCTCCGGCGTGGCGGTGGGGCCGAGCGCGGCGAGCGCGGGGGAGCCGGGCATCAGGTGCGGCAGGGAGAGCGCCGCGACGGTGACCAGCAGGAGCACCGCGGCGGCCCGTCCGAGCCGTCCGGCGGCGCGTCCTGCGGTGCGCAGGGCGGTGGGCGTCACTTCTTCACCCACAGCGCGGCGGGGGAGACGTTGACGACGGTCCGCCGGGAGACGTCCGGCAGGCCGCCGGTCTTGGCGGAGGCCAGGAATCCGACCTGGTTCTCGGTCAGGAAGATCATCGGGGCGTCGTCCACGACCTCCTGCGCGGCCTCCTGGTAGGAGCGGGCGCGCTGGGCCGGGTCGACGGTGCCGCGCCCGGCGGCGATCGCCTGGCCGGCCTTCGGGCTGTTCCAGCCGGTGAAGTTGTAGGGGGCGTCGGGTGCGTAGAGGCTGGCCAGGGCGGTGTCGGTGTCGCCGAACATGCTGGTGACGAAGTCCATCACCTGGAACTTGCGCTGGAACATCGCGGTGCCCAGGCCCGCCGGGTCCAGCGGCTTGATGGTCATCTTCACGCCGGCCTCGGCGAACATCTGCTGGAGCACGGTGGCCCGCTGCTGGCCCTCGGGGCGGCTGTCGACGAGGTACTCGAAGGAGAGGTCGGGGTGGCCCGCCTCGGCGAGCAGGGCGCGCGCCTTGGCCGGGTCGTGCGCGGGGTAGGAGGCGTCACCGGCGGCGCGGTAGGGGGAGGTGGAGGCGATCGGGCCGTCCGAGACCTTGCCCTGGTCGAGGTAGACGACCTTCTCGACGGCCGAGCGGTCCACCGCGTACTGCAGCGCCTTGCGCACCCGCGGGTCGTCGAAGGGCGCGGCCTTGGTGTTGAACAGCACGGTCGAGGTGGAGCCGGGGCCGGTGGCCACCCGCAGGCCGTCGCCGGCGGCCTGCTTGAGCTGGGCGGGGGTCTCGGTCCAGACGAGGTCGGCGTCGCCGGAGCGCAGCGACTGGTAGCGGCTGTCGGTGTCCGGCAGCACCTTGTAGACGAGCTTGTCGGCGTGGCCCTTGGCGCCCCAGTAGGAGGGGTTGCGCACGAGGGTGGCGGAGACGCCCGGCTGCACGCTCTCCAGCGTGTAGGGGCCGGAGCCGACGGCGGGGGCGTCGGCGGCGGCCGGGGCCTCGGAGACGTAGCCGAGGGAGCGGGTGAACAGGCCGGGGAAGGCGGCGTTCGGGGACTTCAGGGTGAAGCCGACGGAGGTCGGGGAGTTGACCGCCATCGCGCCGATGGTGGCGGCGTCGGCGGCGCAGCCGCACTTGGCCTCGGGCTTGGCGAGCCGGGTGACGTGGTCGACCACGGCCTGCGCGTCGAGCGGCTTGCCGTCGCTGAAGGTGACGCCCTCGCGCAGCTCCAGCGTCCAGGCGGTGGCGTCGGCGTTCGGGGTGAAGGCCTTGGCCAGGTAGGGCTGCACGGCGCCGTTGTCGCCGTTGACCATCAGCGGGTCGTAGAGCGCGTTGGCCAGGATCATCAGCGGCATCGAGGTGAGGCTGGTCTCGGCCGGGTCGAGCTTGGCGAAGGGGCGGTCCAGGCCGATTCTCAGGGTGCCGCCGTCGACGGCGGGGCCGTCGTCCTTCGGCGCGGAGCCCGCGGCGGTCGAGCCGCCGGAGACCGTGTCGTCGGACGCGGAGCAGGCGGAGGCGGTGAGGGCGAGGGCCGCCGTGCAGACCGTGGACGCCAGGACGAGCGTGTGCCGCTTCATGATTCCTCGGAGGGTTCGGGGGGCTTCGGGGGAGGGGGGAAGACCGGCGGGCGCAGCCTGACCGGTGGCCGCCGGTCCACAGCCTTTGGAAGTGGCACAACTGCCAATTGGCACTTGTGCAAACTTTGCATGACGAACTGACGACGACTTGGCGCGCGGCTTGAGCGGGCCGCGCCAGGCGTGATTCGGTACGACTACGGCCGCGCGCGGCACAGCAGTTGACGAGGGGCGAGCAGGTATGCAGGGGCAGGGGACGGACACCGTGGCGGAGCCCGGGCTGCGCGACCGCAAGCGGGCGCGCACCAGGCAGGCCATCCGTACGGCGGGGCTCGACCTCTTCGAGGAACAGGGCTTCGAGGGCACCACGGTGGACCAGATCTGCCGCCGGGCCGACGTCGCCCACCGCACCTTCTTCCGCTACTACGACTGCAAGGAGGCGCTGCTCTTCGGCATGGACTTCGGCACCGCCTTCCTGGACGCCTTCGCCGCCGCACCCGCCGAGCTGGAGCTCTGGGCCGCGTTCCGGCACGCCGGCGGCTCCGTCGACGGGCTGCTGGAGGAGCCGGCCGAGCACACCGTGCGGCGCCGGGCGCTGCGGCGCGGGTTCATCGAGATCCGCAGCGTGCGCGACTTCGCGCTGGTCCTGACCGACACCCTGTCGCAGCGGATGGCGGCGATCGCGGCCGAGCGGCTGGGGGTCGACCCCTTGGTCGACCTGCGGCCGCAGGCGTTCGCGGCGCTGATGGCGGGCATGACCCGGCGGCAGGTCGTCGACGGCAACGAGATGCGCTCGCTGGAGGAGTGGGTGGAGGCGTTCCGGGCGCTGCTCGCGGCGTTCGACCCCGCCCCGTCGGGCGCCGCGAAGCCCGGCGCCGCGGCCCCGGCGGAGCCCGCGGGAGCCGCCCGGTGAGCGCCTACCGGGCCGGGCCCGACCCGCCGCCCGGCTCGCGGTAGTGCAGCACGAACCGCGCGCTGCTGCCGTCGATCCGCCGCCGCAGGTACAGCGCGGGCGCGCCGTCCGGCGTGCAGCTGACGCCCTCGCGGACCAGCAGGGCGGTGCCCGGCGGCACCCCGAGCAGCTCCGCGTCGGCGAGGTCCGCACCGATCGCGCCGAACGCCCGCCAGTCGTACTCCAGCTCCACCCCGGCCGCCCGGGCCAGGTCGAGCACCATGTTGCCTGGGCGTCCCGGCCGCAGCAGCTCGGCCGGCAGCGGCCCGGACGGCACCCAGTAGCTGCTCACCACCCGGGGGCGGCCGCCCAGCCGGATCACCGTGTCCACCCGGGAGAGCTCCTCGGGGGCGCGTCCCAGCTGGCGGGCCGCCTCGTGGTCCTCGGCCGAGCCGGTCACCGGTGGCGCGGCCACCACGAACTCGCCGTCCCGCGCGGCCTCGGGCGCGTCCGCGTCGAGCGGCAGCCCGGTGTGCACGCTGCCGAGGTCGAACCGCTGGCTGCGCGGGTCGACCGCGATCGACACCCGCACCGCCGGCGGGCGGACGAAGGTCCCCACGCCCCGGCGGATCTCCAGCACCGCGGCCCGCTCAAGCTCGGCCACCGCCTGCCGGACGGTCAGCCGGTTGACGCCGAACTCGGCGCTCAGCTCCGGCTCGCTGGGCAGCCGGGCGCCCGCCGGGTACGTCCCGGCGTCGATGCGCTCCTGGAGCTGCCGGGCCAGCCGGCGGTACAGCGGGGTGTCGGTTCGGTGCGTTGCCACGCGCCGGATCCTACGGGGCCGGGTGGCGCCTTCCGTCCCCGGTTGTCCTGAAGTTCATCCCCTCGTCGCTTGCCTGGCGCCCCACTCGCCAGGTAGACATCTAGACGTCTAGACCTCCTGATTCCAGCCTCACCCCCGCCACCGTTCTCCCGCACCGAAAGGCCCCCGCCGTGACCCTGGTCAACTTCCGCGACCCCGCCGCCCTCACCGACCCCGAGGGCCGCTGGATCCGCCCCGGCGTGCTGCACCGCTCCGCCCAGCCGTACCCGGCCGACGACGCCTCGATCGTCGAGCAGCTGAACGCCGCCGGCGTCCGCACGATCATCGACCTGCGCGGCGACGTCGAGGCCGAGGACACCGACTGGGCGCAGTCCCGGGCCGCCGGCATCGAGGTGGTCGCCGCCCGCGTCCAGCCCACCGACCCGCGACTGGAGGCGGCCATGAAGGAGATGGCCACCGACGCCGACCTCGGCGCCTTCTACCTGCTGATGGCGGAGTCCGCCCCGGAGGCGGTCAAGCTCGCCGTCGAGGCCGCCACCCGCCCCGGCGGCGTGCTGGTGCACTGCGCCGCCGGCAAGGACCGCACCGGCTGGCTGACCGCCCTGCTGCTCGACCTGCTCGGCGTCCCCGCCGAGGAGATCGTCGCCGACTACCACCGCACCACGGAGGCGCTGCCGCAGATCTGGGCGAACCTGGCCGAGCGCAACCGCGCCGCCCTCAACGACTACGCGGCGGGCACCTTCACCGTCCCCCAGCCGCTGCTGGAGGCGCCGGCCGACGCGATGGCCGCCTTCCTGGAGCTGGTCGACGCCCGCTACGGCGGCACCGAGGGCCTGCTCGCCCACTGCGGCGTGGACGCCGCGACCGTCGAGGCCTTCCGCGCCAAGGCCGCCGCCACGTCCGCCGCCGGGGTGACGGCATGACGGCCCTGCTCCACCACACCGACGGCACGCCGTTCCGCGACCTCAACCACAACGGCACCATGGAGCCCTACGAGGACCCGCGGCTGCCCGTCGAGGAGCGCGTCGAGGACCTCCTCTCCCGGATGACCCTGGAGGAGAAGGCCGCGCAGATGTTCGTCGGCCGGATGATCGCCGGAAGCACGGGCCCCTTCCCGTCCGGCGACCACCTGATCACCGAGCGCGGCCTCACCTCCTTCGGCATGACGATGGTCCCCGACGCCCGCGCGATGGCCGAGTGGAACAACCACGTCCAGGACCTCGCCGCCGCGGGCCGCCTCGGGATCCCGGTCACCCTCGCCTCCGACCCCCGGCACGGCTTCACCACCAACCCCGCCACCGCCTTCGCCGGCGGCGGCTTCTCGGTCGGCCCCGAGCCGATCGGCCTCGGCGCCACCGACGACCCGGAGCTGGTCGAGGAGTACACCGCACTGATCGGCCGCGAGCTGCGCGCCGTCGGCATCCGGGTGGCCATCCACCCGATGGCCGACCTCGCCACCGAGCCGCGCTGGGCCCGGATCAGCGGCACCTTCGGCGAGGACCCCGAGCGGGTCTCCCGGATCATCGCCGCCTACATCCGCGGCCTCCAGGGCGAGCGGATCGGGCCGGACAGCGTCGCCTGCATGACCAAGCACTTCCCCGGCGGCGGCCCGCAGCACAAGGGCGAGGACTCGCACTTCGCGGCCGGCCGGAGCCTGGCCTACCCGGGCGGCGCCCTCGCACAGCACCTGCGCCCCTTCGAGGCCGCCTTCGAGGCCGGCACCGCGCAGATCATGCCCGCCTACGCGATCCCGGCCGGCTCCGGACTCGGCGAGGTCGGCGCCAACTTCAACCATGACGTCATCACCGGCCTGCTGCGCGGCAGGTACGGCTTCGACGGCGTGGTGTGCACCGACTTCAACGCCATCACCGGCATGGAGATCCCCGGCGTCGTCAGCCTGCCGCCGCGGCACTGGGGCGTCGAGGAGCTGTCGGTGCCCGAGCAGGTCGCGATGACCCTGCACGCGGGCGCCGACCAGCTCGGCGGCGAGACCGACCCCGAGCTGATCCTCGGCGTGGTCCGCTCCGGCGCCGTCACCGAGGCCCGCCTCGACGAGTCCGTCCGCCGCATCCTGCGCGACAAGTTCCGGCTCGGCCTGTTCGACGACCCGTACGTGGACGTCGAGGCCGCCGCCGCGCTGGTCGGCGCCCCGGCCGGCCGCGCGCTCGGCCGCAGGGTCCAGGCCGCCTCGCTGGTCCGCCTCGCCGGCGAGCCGCTGACCGGCGGGCGGATCTACGTCGAGGGCGTGGACGCCGAGGTGGCGGCCCGCTACGGGACGGTCGTCGAGCGCCCCGAGGACGCCGATGTCGCGGTCGTCCGCCTCGCCACGCCGTACGAGCGGCGCGAGGGGCTGCTGGAGCAGCACTTCCACACCGGCACCCTGGAGTTCGAGCCGGAGGAGGCCGCCCGGATCGCCGCGCTGGCCGACACCGTGCCCACCGCCGTCGTCGCGCTGCTCGAACGCCCCGCCGTGCTGACCCCGCTGGCGCCCCGTGCGGCCCTGCTGGTCGGCGAGTTCGGCGCCGCCGACGAGGTCGTGCTGGACGCGGTGTTCGGTCGCGCCCCGATGACCGGCACGCTGCCGTTCGACCTGCCGCGCTCGGACGCCGCCGTCGAGGCCTCCCGCGAGGACGTGCCCTTCGACACGGAGGACCCGCTCTTCCGGGCCGGCCACCCGACCGCCCCGCGCGAGGTGACGGCATGACCGGCGGGGACGCGCTGCCGGAGGGCTTCCTGTTCGGCGCCTCCACCGCCGCCCACCAGATCGAGGGCAACAACACCACCAGCGACTGGTGGGCCCTCGAACACCGCCCCGGCGGCTTCCTGCCCGAGCCCAGCGGCGACGCCTGCGACAGCTTCCACCGCTGGCCCGAGGACATGGACCTGCTCGCCGCACTGGGCTTCAACGCCTACCGGTTCAGCATCGAGTGGGCCCGGATCGAGCCGGTGCGCGGCCGCTACTCGCGGGCCGCGCTGGCCCACTACCGGGCGATGGTGGAGGGCGCGCTGGCCCGCGGCCTCACCCCGGTGGTGACGCTCCACCACTTCACCGTGCCGCAGTGGTTCGCCGAGGCGGGCGGCTGGCTCGCCCCGGACGCCGCCGAGCTGTTCGCGCAGTACGCCGCCACCGCCGCCGAGGTGCTCGACGGCGTCCGGTACGTGGCGACCGTCAACGAGCCGAACGTCCTCGCCCGGATGCACACCCTCATGGGGCTGCTCGCCGACGGCCCGGCCGGCGTGGACCCCGACCGGGTCGACCCCGCCGAGGAGATCACCGAGGCGCTGGTGCGGGCCCACCGCGCCGCGGGCGCGGCGCTGCGCGGGGCCGACCCCCGGCTGCTGGTCGGCTGGACGGTCGCCGCCCTCGGCCTCCACCCGGTGGAGCCCGGTGCCGAGGCCGTCGCCGCGGCCGTGGCCCGGCGGCGCGAGGACGTCTTCGTCGAGGCCGCCCGCGGCGACGACTGGATCGGCGTGCAGGCCTACACCCGCACCCCGGTCGGCGTCGACGGCCCGGTCCCGGTCGCCGAGGGCGTCCGCACCACGATCAAGGGCTGGGAGTACTACCCGCGGGCGCTCGGGGACGCGGTCCGCCGGACGGCCGCGCTGGTCGGCCCGGACGTGCCGCTGCTGGTCACCGAGAACGGCATCGCCACCGCCGACGACACCGAGCGGATCGCCTACACCGCGGAGGCGCTGGACGGCCTCGCCGGGGCCCTGCGCGACGGCGTCGACGTGCGCGGCTACCTGCACTGGAGCCTGCTCGACAACTACGAGTGGGGCTCCTACCGGCCGACCTTCGGCCTGGTCGCGGTCGACCCGCGGACCTTCGCGCGCACGCCGAAGCCCTCCGCCCACTGGCTTGGCGCCCTCGCCCGGGAGGGCCGCCTGGGCTGACCCCCGCCACCCGGGCGGGAGCGGGAGGCCGGCCGGTCCGGCGCCCCGCTCCCGCCCGGTCGGCCCGTCACTTCACGGCCGCGTTGGCCGGGTGGTCGCGGCAGGACGCGTCGTCGATCTCGATCTCGGTGGGCCGGGCCTCGTTGCGCCGCTCCAGGGGCAGTTGCGGCAGGTTGTTCTGGACGTCGCGGTCCCACTCGTTGCTCACCACGTACTTCTTCAGCGCCTCCCGCAGCAGCTCGCAGTCCTTGCGGTGGCCCTTCGCGAGGGCGACGCCGTAGTCGTTGGTCGCCCCGAAGGCGATCCCCGGCACGACCGCCAGCGTCCGTTCGGCCTCCATGAAGCCGTAGAGGATCAGCTGGTCGGTGGAGACGGCGTCGACCTCCCCGGCCTTGAGCGCGTTGACGCAGTAGCCCGCGTCCTCCTCCTCCCGCAGCCGGATCGCCGCGTAGGAGGGCTTGCGCAGCTCGGCGGCCGAGGTGGTGCCCTTCCAGACGCACACCAGCCGGCCGTTGAGGTCGTCCAGGGTGCGGTAGTGCTCCAGGTCGGCGGCCCGTACCAGCATGCCCTGCTGGGTGGACGCGTAGGGGCCGACGAAGTCGAGCCCGTCCCCGCCCTCCTTGACCGGGAGCATCCGCTGGGCGGTGATCGAGAAGGTCGCCACCACGAGGTCGACGTCCCCGTCCCGCAGGGCGGGGGCGCGGTTCTTGGAGATGATGCCGTTGAAGATCGGGGGTTCCGCCCCGACCCGGTCCAGCAGCTCCCGGGCCACCGCGATGTCCAGTCCGTCGAAGTCGCCGGCGTGCCGCTCGCGGCTGGTGCCGGGCTGGTCGCTCTTCGCCCCGATCCGGACCTTCCTCTTGTCGGCGAAGATCGACGGCTCCGGATCGCTCCCGCACCCCCCGGCGGCGAGGGCGAGGAGAACCGCCGTGGTGGCGGCTCTGAGCGCCGGTGTCCGTCGTCGCGCGTCCGTCATGTGCGTCCCCCCATGGATCCTGATCAGTCGTTGAAGAGCGTCCCGTCGGCCTTCGCCACCCGCAGCACGCAGTTCTGCCGGGTCTGCACCGAGAGCTCGACCAGCACCTCGCCGCGCTGTCCGCCGAGGTCGAACTCCACCACGGACTGCGCGGGCACCCGCTGGACGCCCGGGGCGACCCCCGGCGTGAGCGCGGTGAGCGTCGCGGTCGTCTTGTGGACGCAGGTGGGTGACGCCGGGTCGTCGTCCGCGAGGGTCAGCGCGAGCCGGAGCCGGTCACGGGCCTTCCCGGGGCCCGGTGCGGGCATCACGAGGGTCTGCTTCCCGGAGCCGGTGAGCGGCCCGGCGCCCCGGACGGAGATCTCCACCGTGATCTCGCCGTTGCGCCGGACGTTCTCCAGGCCGGCCAGGCCGAGCAGGGAGGAGCCCAGCGAGACCGCCAGGAGCAGCAGACCCGCCTTCGACCAGGTGCGCGAGGCCCCCGTCGATCCGGCCGCGGCGCACCGGACCGACACCAGGAAGCCGGCCGCGAGGGCGGCGTAGAACAGCGGGTACTGGTTCTGCGGGCCCCCGGGCCAGGACAGGGCGGCGTACCCGGCGATGCCGAGGGCCACCAGCAGCGGCAGCAGTGCCACGAGCGAGCGCGGGTCGACGTTCCTGAGGAAGGTGAAGGTGGAGCGGTCGATGCGGGCGGCGTTGAACGCCTGCCCGCCGGACGAGTTGATGTGGGCGGGCCGATCCGGACCCGGGTGCTCGGGGCCCATCGCTAGTTCCCGAAGTTGAACGTGGAGTTCTCGATGTGGCCGGCGTTGAACGCCCGCTCGCCGGACGAGTTGATGACGACCTGCTTCCGGACCGTCTCCACCAGCCGCTCCGCACGGAGCCCGTCCGCCGCCGGCCCGCGCAGCCAGGCCAGCAGCGCGGCGGCCAGCCGGGCGCGGTCCTCCTCGCCGAGGCCGGCCAACAGGCCGTCCACCCGCTCCTCGGGCAGGTCGTGACGGTCCAGCACCTCGGCCACCTCGCCGGAGCGCCGGCCGAAGAGGCGGCGGAAGAAGCCCTCGCCCGCGTCCGCCGTCCCGGTGGCGACGCGCTGTGCGGCCTCCTCCGCCAGCTGGGTTCCGAAGGCGGTCGCGGCGACCGTGAAGTACGGGGCGATCGCGGTGATGTCGGTGAGCAGCTCGGACATGGGCCCCCCAGAATGTCCAGGCCACCCGCTGACAGGCGGCCGCGGCGAGAGCGATGGTAGCGACCGGGGGGCAGCCGCGCACCGGTCCGCACCGAACCGGTGCCGGGGCCGCTCGGCCCGGGGCCGGGTGGGGCGGAGAACCGCAGGTGGGCCGGGGCGCACGGGAAAACCGTTCGCCCGGGGCGGCGGCGCGCTGGCAGAGTCCGGTGCCATGCAGCAGCTGTACGGGATCCGGGCCGACTTCGACGCCGACACCGTCGTCGTCTACCAGGCGTACGCCCCCGCCGTGGCCGAGGCGGCCCTCGCCGCCGGGCGGTTCGTGCCGCCGTTCTCCTTCGGGCGGATGACGTGGATCAAGCCCTCGTTCCGCTGGCTGATGCACCGCAGCAACTGGGCCCGCAAGCCCGGCCAGGAGCGCGTCCTCGCCGTCCGGATCACCCGGGCGGGCTGGGAGGAGGCGCTGGGGCGGGCCGTCCTGACCACCGCCGACCCCGCCGCGCTCGCCCGCGCCGAGGTGCACGTCCAGTGGGACCCGGAGCGCTCGCCGCGCGGTGCCGCGCTCAACCACTACAGCATCCAGGTCGGGGTGGGCCGCACCCTGATCAGGACCTTCGCCGAGGAGTGGATCACCGGGATCACCGACCTCACCCCGCAGGTGCGGCGGATCTCCGATCTGCTCCAGGGGGGCCGTGCCGCCCAGGCGCAGCGGCTGCTGCCCCCGGAGCGCCCGTACCCGCTGCCGCCCGCGCTCGCCGCCCGCCTGGGTGCCAATGGGTGACATTCCGTCATGGAGCGGACGATCGCGGCCCGTCGGGCGTTGTCCCGGCCGGACAGCGGACACCGCACCGGAAGGGAACCACCCCGTGACCGACAACCGCACCATCACCAACCCGCCCGACCTGCACGACCCCACGCCGTTCGGCTACAGCCACGCCGTCACCGCCCCCGGTCAGACGGTCTACCTCGCCGGGCAGTACGCCTCCGACGCGACCGGCCAGGTCGCGGTGGAGGACTTCGCCGCCCAGGTCGAGCTCTCCCTCGCCAACCTCCGCCGGGCGCTGGCCGGCGTCGGCCTCGGCTTCGAGAACGTCGTCCGGCTCGGCTCGTTCGTCAAGGACCACGACCCGGCGAAGCTGGAGATCCTCAACGGCGCCGTGCGCGCCGCCTTCGGCGACCGGCTGCCGACCCAGACGCTCAGCGGGGTGGCCACGCTGGCGCTGCCGGGGATGCTCGTCGAGATCGACGCGATCGCCGTCCGCCCCGCCCGGGACGACGCCTCCTGACGGCGCCTCCCCGACGACGGAAGAAGGGGGCCGCCTCCCCGGCACGATCACGGGATCAGGAGGCGGCCCCCGGTCTGGGACCGGTCAGGACCTACGCTGCGGACTGGGCATCGACCGCGTTGTTCTGACCGGCCACGATCCTCCACCCGTCCGCCTGCCGGGCGACCACGTAGAGCGCCCGGCCGTGCGGGCCCTCCACCGGTCGGCCCTCGGCGTCGGTGGGCGTCTGGGCCACGTTGACCGCGACCACGCCGTCCGTGATCGCCAGCAGCTTCACCACCTCGTAGCGGGCGTACGCGTCCTTGAGGAACTCCCGCATCGCCGGCCCGCTGAACGCGGTGATCGCCGCCCGTCCGTCCAGCCGGGTGCCGGCCGCGTTGGTCCACGACGCCCGCTCGCCGAACTGCGCGCCGAGCGCCTCCGCGTCCTTGCGGTTGAAGGCGTCCTCCAGCGCCGCGACCACCCCGGCCACCGCCTCCCGCACCTCCACCGGCACGTCCCCCGCCACCAGCAGCCCGTCCGCCATGACCAGCACCTCTCCCCGTCGGCATTCCTCGGCGGTGATCACCGCCGGACCCCATCCGACAACCTCAACCGCGGTTGAGGTCAAGTCCGCCGGGTCGGGAGCCCCCCGCCGCCCCCCGCCGGGCGGGGCGGTCACGGCTGCTGCAGCTCCCGGATGCGGGTGATCCGGCCGCGGGCGTCCAGGACGACGTCGTAGGCGTTGCCGTAGCAGGCGTACGGGGGCTCGGGCTCGCCGGCGGCCAGGCAGGTGTCCAGGTGGTCCAGGAGGACGGGGAGTTGGACCTCCTTGGCGGGCTCGTCGTGCGGGAGGTCGACGAGGGTGGCGGTGGCGTGGGCGGCCAGCGCGTGGGTGGCGGGGTCGGCGTCGGGGGAGCAGGCGGGGCGGAGGGTCAGGCGGCCGTCGGTGACGTCGAGGACCCGGACCACCCGGCGGCCGGCCGGGGTGGCGCAAGGGGCGGGGGAGAAGAGGTCGGGGGCGGCCCGGAGGAGTCCGTCGTCCGTGAACTCCGCGGGGTCCGACGGGTCGGCGGGGTCCGAGGGATCGGCGGGGTCGGCGAAGTCCGGGGGGTCCTCGGCGTCACCGGGATCCTCGGCGTCCCCGATGTCCTCCGCGGCCATCGCCGGCGTCGGGTCCTCGTCGATCGGGGTGCAGGCGGCGAGACCGGTGGTGGCGGCGCAACAGAGCAGCACGGCGAGGAGGAGGCGGCGGGGCGCGGTCATGGGGCGAGTCTCCCAGGAACAGGGCCGGACGAGACATCCACCTGGACGCGGAATCCGCGGAACCGGTTCCGGAATTCGCGGACCCGGTTCCGGGCGACCGCCCCCGCCGGGTGTGCGGACCGGGCGGGGGCGGGGACGGGGAGGCGCTACGCGGCGACCGGGTGCGCCGGGTCGTAGGCCTTGCGGACCCGCTCCTGGGCCTCCGGCCCGGCCTGGAGCCGGTCCAGTCCGAGCAGCGCCGCGCCGAGGACCGGCGGGGCGACCACGATCCGCGGCTCGGCGAGCGGGGCCTCGGCGGCCAGCCGGGCCGTCAGGTTGTCGAGCAGCAGCGGCTGCCGGGAGGCGAGCACCCCGCCGCCGAGCACCAGCGGGGTGGGCGTGTCCAGCAGCTCCAGGCGCCGCAGGGCGACGACGGCGAGCCGGGTGATCTCGTCGGCCTGCCGGTCGATCAGCGACCGGGCGGTGGCGTCCCCGGCCTCGGCGACGGCGAAGAGCACCCGGACGATCTCGTGCAGCCGGACGGACGGCAGGTGCCCGAGGTGGACGGCCTCGGCGACGGCGATGGTGGTGGGAAGGCCGAAGTGCTCGGCGATGGCGGCGGCCAGGCCGGTCGACCCGCCGCGCCCGTCCTCCGCCCGGACGGCGTGCCACATGCTGTTGACGGCCAGGCCCCAGCCGCCGCCCCAGTCGCCGGTGAGCTCGCCGAGGGCGGGGAAGCGGGCGGTGCGGCCGTCGGGCAGCAGGCCGACGCAGTTGATGCCGGCGCCGCAGACCACGGCGACGCCGCACGGACCGTCGGTGCCGGCCCGCAGCAGGCCGAAGGTGTCGTTGACGACGGTGTTGCCGGCGCCCCACGGGTGGGACTCCAGGGCGACGCGCAGCGCCTCCTCCTCGACCGGCAGGTCGGCGTTGGCGAGGCAGGCGCTGACGTGGGCGGTCAGCGGGCCGGTCCAGCCGGCGGCCCCGGCCGCCGCCGCGGCCTCCTCGACCAGCGGGGCGAGCTCGGCGACGGCGGCCGCGGCACCGGTCTTCGCCGGGTGGAAGCCGCCGCCCCGGGCGGAGCCGAGGACGGAGCCGTCGGTGCCGATCAGGGCGACATCGGTCTTGGAGTTGCCGGCGTCGATGGCGAGGACGCCGGGCAGGTGCGGTTCGGGGTGGTGGGTCATTGGGATTCCCGCGGCTCGTCGTACGTGGCCCGGCCGGGGGTCTTTCCCGACCGGGGGTGGCGTGTCTCCGCCCGGTGCCCGCACCCGGGGGTGCGCGGTCCGCCCGCGACCCGGCCCGCACTCCCCCACGGAGTGCGGGCCGGGGACCGGGGGCCGGGCGCTGCCCGGGCGGGGACGGGACGGGGCGGAGGCCGGGCGGGTCAGGCCCAGGCGAGGTGCTCGCGGTTGTGGGCGAGCAGCCGGTCCGTCAGCTGGTCGGCGAGTTCGATCTGACCGACCAGCGGGTGGGCGAGCAGGGCGTCGAAGACCCGGTCGCGGCCGCCGCGCAGGGCGGCGTCCAGGGCGAGGTGCTCGTACGCGGTGACGGCGGCGACGAGGCCGGCGTACAGCGGTTCCAGCGGGCGCTGCGGCAGCGGGCGCACGCCCGCCGCGTCGACCTCGGCCGGCACCTCGATCACGGCGTCGTCCGGCAGGAACGGCAGCACGCCGTCGTTGCGGGTGTTGACCACCTGCACCGAAGTGCCGCCGCCGGTGCCGAGCAGCGCCGCGATGAGCTGCACCGCGGCCTCGGAGTAGAACGCGCCGCCGCGCTTGGCGAGCAGCTCCGGCTTGGTGTCGAGGGCCGGGTCGGCGTACATCTCCAGCAGCTGCCGCTCGATCTCGGCGACCTCGGCGGCCCGCGAGCCCTTGGACTTCAGCTCCTCCACGACCAGGTCGTGCTGGTAGAAGTACCGCAGGTAGTAGGAGGGCACGACGCCGAGCCGCTCGATCACCCGCTGGGGCAGGTGCAGGTCCTCGGCGATCTCCTTGCCGAAGCCGGAGAGCAGCTCGGGCAGCACCTCGCGGCCGCCGGCCGCGCCGGGGGCGTCGAGCAGGGTGACCCCGCGCTCCCAGGTGAGGTGGTTGAGGCCGACGTGGTCGAGGCGGACCAGCTCCGGGTCGACGCCCAGGTGCTTGGCGAAGCGCCGCTGGAAGCCGATGGCGACGTTGCACAGGCCGACGGCCTTGTGGCCGGCGTTCTGCAGGGCGCGGGTGACGATGCCGACCGGGTTGGTGAAGTCGACGATCCAGGCGTCGGGGTTGGCGCGCCGGACCGTCTCGGCGATGTCGAGCACCACCGGGACGGTGCGCAGCGCCTTGGCGAGGCCGCCGGCGCCGGTGGTCTCCTGCCCGACGCAGCCGCACTCCAGCGGCCAGGTCTCGTCCTGGTTGCGGGCCGCCTGCCCGCCGACCCGCAGCTGCAGCAGCACGGCGTCGGCGTCGGCGACGCCCGCGGCGACGTCGGTGGTCGTGGTGACGACGGCGCCGTGGCCCTGCTTGGCGAAGATCCGCCGGGCCAGCCCGCCGATCAGCTCCAGCCGGTCGGCGGCCGGGTCGACCAGGACGAGTTCGCCGATCGGGAGGGTGTCGCGCAGCCGGGCGAAGCCGTCGATCAGCTCCGGGGTGTACGTCGAACCGCCGCCAACGATGGCCAGCTTGAGTGCGGACATCAGCCCTTGACCCCTGTCAGTGTCACGCCTTCGATGAAGGCCTTCTGTGCGAAGAAGAAGAGGACGATCACCGGGGCCATCACGAGGAGGGTGGCGGCCATGGTGAGGTTCCAGTTGGTGTGGTGGGCGCCCTTGAAGGACTCCAGACCGTAGGAGAGGGTCCAGGCGTCGTGGTTGCTGCTGGCGTAGATCTGCGGGCCGAAGTAGTCGTTCCAGCAGTAGAAGAACTGGAACAGCGCGACGGCGGCGATGGCCGGCTTGGCCATCGGCAGCACCACCCGCAGCAGGGTGCGCAGGTCGCCGCAGCCGTCGATCCGGGCCGCCTCGATGTACTCCTTGGGGATGGTCATCAGGAACTGCCGCAGCAGGAAGATCGAGAAGGCGTCGCCGAAGGCCATCGGGATGATCAGCGGCCAGAGCGAGCCGCCCAGGCCCAGCTGCTTCGCCCAGAACAGGTACATCGGGATGATGGTGACCTGCGGCGGCAGCATCATCATCGCGATGACCGCCATCAGCGCCAGGTTGCGGCCGCGGAAGCGGAACTTGGCGAGCGCGTAGGCGACCGGCAGGCTGGAGACGATGGTCAGCACGGTGCCGAGGCCCGCGTACAGCAGGGTGTTGCGCCACCAGGTGAGGAAGCCGGGGGTGTTCCAGACCTTGCTGTAGTTGCCCCAGTTCCAGGACGTGGGCCAGTAGTCGGTGGTGAGCGCCTGGCTGTCCGACATCACCGAGGTCAGGAAGGCGAAGACGAACGGCAGCAGGAAGAACAGGCCGGCGGCGACGGCCAGCGAGTGGACGGCCACCCAGTTGAGCAGCGCCCGGCGGCGGGCGGTGCGGGCGGCGGCGGTGACGGGTCCGCGGGCGGTGCCCCGGCCGGGGGCCTCGGCGGGGAGGGTCGGGCTGAGAGTCATGATCGTGTCCTCACTGGGCCGCTAGTCGTCGCTGGCCATGAAGCCGGACTTGCGGCGCAGCAGCACCGAGGTGACGGCCATCGAGATGACGAACAGCACCAGGGCGACGACGCACGCCGCACCGTAGTTGAAGCGCTGGAAGCCGAGGTTGTAGACCATCTGCGGCAGGGTCCAGGTGGAGCCGGACGGGTAGCCGGGCTCGAACTGCTGGCCGGAGCCGGCGGCGTTGCCGCTGGCGACCTTCGCGGCGACGATGGCCTGCGTGTAGTACTGCATGGTCTGGATGACCCCGGTGACCACCGCGAACATGATGATCGGCGAGATGTTCGGCAGGGTGACGTACCGGAACCGCTGGAACGGGCCGGCCCCGTCGAGTTCGGCGGCCTCGTACTGCTCCTTCGGGACGTCCAGCAGGGACGCCATGAAGATGACCATCAGGTCGCCGACGCCCCACATGGCGAGCAGGGTGAGCGCGGGCTTGGACCAGTCCGGGTCGGCGAACCAGCCGGGCTGCGGCAGCCCGATCTCGCCGAGGAAGTGGTTGACCGGGCCGGTGCCGGGGTTGAGCAGGAAGGCGAAGGCGACGGTCGCGGCCACCGGCGGGGCGAGGTACGGCAGGTAGAAGGCGGTGCGGAAGAAGCCCACGCCGCTCTTGATCTTGGTGATCAGCATCCCGATGCCGAGGCCGAACGCCACCCGCAGGCTCACCATGATGACGACCAGCCACAAGGTGTTGCGCAGGCCCTGCCAGAACGCCGGGAGGTCGTTGAAGACGTAGTCCCAGTTCTTCAGGCCGCTGAAGACGGGCGAGCCGAAGCCGTTGTACTTGGTGAACGAGAAGTAGATCGTCGAGATCAGCGGGTACAGGAAGAAGACGCTGAAGCCGATCAGCCAGGGGGAGAGGAAGGCCAGGTTGCGGGCCGCCGCCCGGCGGCGCTTCCGGCGCAGCTGCTGCTGCACGGGAGGCGCCGCCGGCGCGGTCGCTCCGGCCCCCTTGCGGGTGGCGGACGCGAGTGACATGGGAGCTCCGTGGACGGGCCGGACGCGCGGGGGCCGGACGCTACTTGGCCTGGGCGATGGCGGCGTCGATCTCCTTGGCGGTGGCGGCGAGGCCGGCCTGGAGATCGGTCTGCTTGCCGGACTCGTAGTCGTAGCCGAGGTTCTGCAGGGAGACGAGGTAGCCGCCGCCGTTGACGACCGCCGGCGTGGTGCCGGAGTTCTTGTGCTTCGCGATGTTCACGAAGGTCTTGAAGTTCTCGTCGGCGACCAGCTTCGGCGACTCCAGCGCGGCGAGGGTGCTCGGCACGTTGTGGATCGCGTTGGCGAAGGAGACGACCGCGTCGGTGTCGGTGGTCAGGAACTTGACGAACTCCCAGGCGGCGGCCTGCTTCTTGCTGGTGCTGGCGATGCCGACGATGGTGCCGGTCTGGTAGCCGCGGCCGTAGGTGTCCTGCTGGTCGTCCGGCACCGGGAACGGCGCGGTGGCCCACTCGAAGTCCGGCTTGTCGGCGGCGAGCGAGGCGGTGCGCCACTCGCCGTCGATGGCCATCGCGACCTGGCCGGTGTGGAAGGGGTTCTTGGCGCTGAACTCCTCGCCGAAGGTGGAGCGGAACTTGTCCAGCTTGTCGTAGCCGCCGAGCTGGTCGACCAGGCCCTTCTGCCAGTTCAGCATCGCGGCGACCTTGGGGTCGGTGGTGATGGTGGACTTGCCGGAGCCGTCGAAGTAGGTCGGGCCGAACTGGCCGAGGTAGTGCTCGGTGGTCGACTCGTAGCCGTGGTAGAGCGGCATGAAGCCGAGCTGCTTGTAGCCGTCGCCCTCGGCGAGGGTGAGCCGCTTGGCGACGTCGGCGAACTCGCTGAAGGTCTTCGGCGGGTTGGTGATGCCGGCGGCGGCGAAGGCCTTCTTGTTGTAGTACAGGCCGAAGGCGTCGCCGAGCAGCGGCAGCGAGCACTGGTTGCCCTGGAACTGCGTGTAGTCGAGCATCGCGGCCGGGAAGGTCTTGGCGGGGTCGATGCCGGACTTGGCGAGCAGCGGCTTGAGGTCGACGAAGGCCTTGGTGGAACAGAACATGCCGACGTTGTTGGTGGTGAAGGAGGAGACCACGTCGGGGGCGTCGTCGCCGCCGGCCCGCAGCGCCTGGTTGACCTTGTCGTCGGCGATGTTGCCGACGGCCTTGACCTTGATGTTGGGGTGGGTCTTCTCGAAGGCGGCGATGTTGTCGTTGATCGCCTTCACCTCGGACTCCTGGCTCCAACCGTGCCAGAAGGTGATGGTGACGTCCTTGCCGCCGGCCGAGTCGTCGCTGCCGGCGCCGTCGCTGCTGCCGGTGCAGGCGGTGGCGAGCAGGGCGAGGACGGCGCTGCCGGCCGCGGCGGCGATGGTCCGGCGGCTTCTGCGCGTGTGGGAGGTGGTGGAGTGCACTTCGAGGTCCTCCTGGGGCTGCGCGGGCAGGCGTCATTGCCTCGGGTCCCGCGTTCGGGGGTAGGGGAGAGGTGGGTGCAGGGCGTGCGGTGGAGCGTCGGGCTGCGGGGGGAGCGCGGTGCGGTGCGATGCGGTGCGTCAGTGTGTGGAGAAGACCGCCTCACGGGCGGCCGCCAGCGCGCGTTGCAGCGCGCCGAGCAGGACGGGGGAGCCGGTCAGCGCGCTGCCGCGCACCTGCGGCCGGGCGGCGGCGATCCGGGCCAGCTCCTCGGCGACCAGGGCCCGCAGCCGTTCGCCGCCCGCGTTCGGCACTCCGCCGGAGACCACCACGAGCCGGGGGTCCACGACGGCGACGATCACGGCCAGGCCGACGGCCAGCCGGGTGGCCAGCTCGGCGAGGAACGCGTCGCCCGCGCCCGGGGTGGCCAGCGCCCTGGCGACCGACTCCTCGGCGGTCGGCGCGCCGAGCCCGTGCTCCTTGGCCAGGGCCCGGACGGCGGGGGCGCCGACCAGCTCCTGGAACCCGCCGGAGTTGCGGCGGCGGACGTCCTTGACCACCGGCGCGCCGGGCACCGGCATGTAGCCGACCTCCCCGGCGCCGCCGGTGAAGCCGCGGTGCAGCCGGCCGGCGATCACGATCGCCGCGCCGATGCCCTCGCCGGCCCAGAGCAGCACGAAGTCCTCGAACCCGCGGGCCGCGCCGGAGGACTGCTCGGCGACGGCGGCGAGGTTCACGTCGTTCTCGATCGTCACCGGCGCGCCGATCGCGGCGGCCAGGCCCTCGGCCAGCCGCGGCGCGTGCCAGCCGGGCAGGTGGGAGGCGTACCGCAGCTTGCCGGTGACCGGGTCCGGCGCGCCGCCGACCCCGATCACCACGGTGTGCAGGCCGCCCTCCGGGAGGCCGGCCGCGCGGACCGCCCCGGCGACCGCTCCGGCGACCCGGGGCACCGTCTCGGCGGCCGCCCAGCCCTTGGTGGGGACGACGTGCTCGGCGAGCGTGGAGCCGGTGATGTCGGCGACCGCGACCCGGACGTGGCTGGTGGTGACGTCCAGTCCGGCGACGTGCCCGGCGGCCGGATTCACCTGGTACAGCTGCGCGTTGGGGCCCGGCCCGCCGGCCGTGGTGCCCACCGGCAGCACCAGCCCGGCCGCCTCCAGCCGCGCCAGCAGCTGGGAGGCGGTGGGCTTGGAGAGTCCGGTCAGGGTGCCGATCTGGGTGCGGGAGAGCGGTCCGTTCTCCAGCAGGAGTTCAAGGGCGGCGCGGTCGTTGATGGCGCGCAGCAGGCTGGGGGTGCCGGCGAGAGGGGCCTTGGCGGTGCTTCTGGTCACGCGAAGATCCTCCTCCTCGGGACGGCCGTCGGCGGCGAACTGTTAGGAAACTTTCCAGTCGCTCGGGACAGGACCGTACGGGCCCCGTCAGCGGAGTGTCAATGGCCCTTCCCCCGGAGGATGCCGACTCGTTACCGGGCGGCGGGCGACCCCGCCCCGGACGACCTTGAAGAGGGGAATCCATGGGATCTGAGAGAAGGCGGATCGCCGGTGCGGGCCCTCGATTCATCGAGGGCCCGCATCACGAACTGGGGAGCGGCGGCTCCTCGGCGGTCCCCATGAGAGAAGCACGAAGCCCCGCCGCCCGAGTTGCTCGGGCGGCGGGGCTCAAGTTCACCCGTGATGGGGTTAGCCGGCCGGGAAGTTCGGGTCACCGTTCTTGATGGACTTCACGAACGAGGCCCACTCGTCCGAACGGAAAGCGAGGTGAGGCCGGTCGAGGTGCTTGTCGTCGCCGAGCCAGACATCGCCGTTGTCGAAGTGGGCCACACGGACGCAGGATCCGCTGTTGTCCCCGGAGTACTGCGAGATCGCCCAATGCGCGGCCTTGGGGTCGTGGTCATACGGGTCGTGCGGAGTGGTCACGAGATCTCTTCCAGCTTCTTCTGCAACGCGGCGATGGTGTCCTGAGGTGAGAGAGCGAGTCGGCAGTTCGCCGCCGCCATCGCGTGGCAGGTCCGGTGACCACACAGGTGCTCGGCCGGGAAGTCCCGGCCGAGCACCTGCACAGGTCTCAGGGCGCCTTGGTGGTGGTATCGGCTGGGCGGGCCGGGGCCGGGATCGGTGTGGCGGCGACGAGGCGGGTCTCCTCCCTTTACAGGAAGGAGAGTTCGAACATCCGGCAGGGCAGTTCAAGCAAGTTCAAGCAAGTTCATGGTGCGAGTGGCGACTTGCACGGCAAGATCGTTCAAAGCGATCGGCTCCGACCTGTTAGGAGGCTCAGCGTGGCACTGCACAAGCTCGGACAAGATCCCGACAGTCCCGAAGGCAAGTCCCCGACGGTCTACTTCGATGACGCGACGGGCAACTACATCCTCCAGGGCTGGAAGGTGCTCGACCTGGAACGTCTGGCGCAGATGGACATTCCTGGGCACGAGACCGTGATCGAATTCCCGAGGCGAATGATGCGGTTCTTCCCGGAGGTGAGCGGTGGTAGCAGTCCCATCGCTTGAGGATCTGCTGCGGACCTGTACCCGTTCAGCTCTCCATTTGGAGACACGCGATGGCTACATGCGGGACGACCCTCTGTTCCTCCGTTGGCTGAGTGGGCAGCGCGACGACCCTTCCGACCGCTCCTCGTGGTGGAGCCCCTGGTTGCAGCTCATCGAGGAGACCACGAGTCGCGGCGTCGAGGTACGGCGCGCGCGGGTCGTCTCGGAACCGGTGAGTGAGTACATCCGGTTCGAGCACGAGATCACGTTCCGGAACGTCGCCTCCGGTGAGCAGGTCAGGTGGCTTCCCCGGCGGCAGGCGACCGGCCTGGCGCTCCCGGGCAACGACTTCTGGCTGATCGACGGCCAGGTTCTCCTGGTCCATCACTTCAGTGGTGACGGCGACTTCGTGGACGACGAGCTCGCCACCGATCACCGGACGGTGAAGCTCTGCGCCACCGCGTTTGAGGCCGTCTGGGAACGGGCGGTCCCGCACGAGGACTTCCGGCTGCGCTGACCGTGTCCGCGTCGTCCAGCGTTCAGCAAGCCAAGCAGTCCTTGGGCCAGCGTCTGCGCGACATCCGGCGCGACTCCGGACTCAGCGCACGGGCGCTGGCCGTAGCTGCTGGGTGGCATGAATCGAAGTGTTCCAAGATCCAGAGCGGCCGGGTAGTGCCCTCGGAGGCGGACCTACGCACCTGGACGGCCATCTGCGGCGTCCCGGATCAGGCGGCAGACCTCATCGCGACGGTCCGGAACATCGAGGGAATGTACGTCGAGTGGCGTCGCTTTGAGCGCGCCGGCCTCAAGCGGGCTCAGGAGTCCGTACGCCCCCTGTTCGAGCGCACGCGGCGATTCCGGATGTACCAGTCGTGGGTCATCCCCGGCCTGCTCCAGACAGCGGCCTACACGCGCGCAGTGCTGAGCACGATCGTTTCGTTGCGCAGCACTCCCGATGATGTTGAGGCTGCGGTCGCCGTGCGGATGGAGCGGCAGAATGTGCTGTACACGGGAGACCATCGGTTCGCCATCCTGATCGAGGAGTGGGTGCTGCGGACTGTCATCGGCACCCCGGACGTCCTGGTCGGTCAGCTCGGCCATCTCATCACCGTCGGTTCCCTCCCGTCGGTGAGCCTTGGGGTGATTCCCCTCGGTGCGGCCAGAGGCGCCGGCTGGCCGGTCGAGTCCTTCACCGTCTATGACGACGCGCAGGTGAACGTCGAGCTTGTCTCCGCCCACCTCACCATCACTCAGCCGGCCGAGATCTCCGAGTACGGCCAGGCATTCTCCGAACTGGCCGGCATCGCTGTCTACGGCTCTGAGGCAAGATCGCTCATCACCGGAGCCATCAACGCACTCGGGTGAATGCGAGCAAGCTCAAGCAAGTTCGTCGACCATGCCCCCCGTCGGTTCCTACCGCTCCATATGACTGAACCGCGACGATCTGACGCCCAACGAGCGTGCGAGCTTCCAGTCCGCCTACGAGGAGGGCCTGCCGGCCGTTCGCTACCTCATGCGTGAACTCGAACTCCTGCGTCAGCACTTCTCCGCCCACGGCGAGGAACTGTTGGCCGACCTGCGCCACCAGACCGACCACCTGTAATGCCACGCTGAGCAGAACCGAATGAGGGAAGGATCAAGTGCTTCAGCACCTCATCACACAGGACGACGGCCTGCGTATGGTCCCCACCGACCGGAACGGTCTGACCACCGCGGTCGGCCGACTTCACGAGGAACTGCGGGGCTTGCCCAAGGGGTCCAACCCCGCTCGCACTCGCGTCCTCACCAGGTGGATCGGCATTGGGCAGATGTGCCTGGGCAACCACGAGGACGCCCGCGCGTTCCTCCGGCAGTCGCTAGACCTCGCCGCAGCGATCGGCAACACCGGAGCGGTCGTCGCCACCGGGCTCAACCTCGGAGACGCGCACCGCTACGCCGGTGACATACAGACCGCAGACGCGCTCTACCGCAGCGCGTTGAAGACCGCGCGAAGCCGGCACCCGGAACTGGTCGACTTCGTGCTCCAGCACACCGGCAAGCACCTGATGGAACGCGGCGACCTCGCGGAGGCCCGGACTCTTCTGCAGGAAGCCCTCAGGCTGCGGACCGCCAAGGGCAGCACCGAGTTGGTCGAGTCCACGCAGGCCGCACTCGATCGGGTCGAACTGCTGCTCGGCGACGCCGCAGCGGCGACACAAAGCCAGTGGAGCCGCGGGTGGACCTCGTGGCTCCAGTCCCACACCACGGCCCGGACGCCGGCGAGGTGGGCGCAGGACCTCCCCATGCTCCGGGACGCTGTGCGAGGTCTCACCACCCACCAGCGCGTGCACCCGCGGCACCTGCCTGCTCAGTTGTTTCCCACCGAGCTGATCGCAGCCATGGGGGCAGAGGCCGTGAAAGCCGTTGCTGCCAGCGGATACCTGCACAACGGCAAGTGGAACGCGCCCGTCGGCGACGCCGCGAACCAGTTCGCCGCACAGGTCGACCTGGCCGCAGTCGTAGCACGGTCCACCGGCCTGGAGGTCGAGCAGCCGCACTCCGGTGTCTACATCGGCTACGAGGAAGGACAGTTCCTCGACTTCCACCTCGACGAGTCCGGCTTCGGTGAGGCCAACCTGATCCTCTGCCTCAAGCACGCTCGCGTCACCGGTGCGCCCACGGTGAGCACCACGGTGTTCATCAACGCCAACGGCTATCTCGAATGCGATCTCGGCGTGGGTGACTGTGTCGTATTCGACGGCGCGCTCACGCCGCACGGCCGGACACCGCTCAGCGCCGGAGAGATCGTCACCCTCATCAGCATGGGTTTCCGCGCGCGTGATCGCGCTCTTCGCACCCTCACGGATCTCCCGCCGATCCCTCGGTAGGTGAGGCGTGTCCAGCTGATCCAGTGCCTCGTCCCGTTCCCTGTTGACCGACTCGCTATCGGACGACGCGAAGGCCCCGTCTCCGAGTGAGTCGGAGACGGGGCCCGGGGTGGTGCGTGGAGGTCAGGGCGCCTTGGTCGTGTCGTCCGCCGGTCGGACCGGGGCCGGTATCGGCGTGGCGGCCTTGTAGCCGGCCGAGGTGGGGTCGGACAGGGCGGACGGCGGGGCCGGGTCGGTGCCCGGGGCCGGGACCGCGGCCGTGGTCAGCACCATCGCGGCGGTGGTCCCGGTGCCGGTGCCCGCGGCGGCGGGGAGCGGCAGCTCCTCCTTGACCTTGATCCCGGCCTCGTCGAGCACCCGCTTGACCCGCTGCCGCAGCGCCCGGGCCACGCTCAGCGACTTGCCGGGGGCGGTGCGCGCCTCGATCCGCAGCACCACCGAGTCCGCCGCCACCGACTCCACGCCGAGGATCTTGAACGGCGCCCAGACCAGCTCGTCGTACGGCGCCTCCTTGGCCATCGCCTCGGCGGTCTCCGCGATCAGCGCCTCGACCCGCTCCAGGTCCTCCTTGTAGCCGACCTGGACGTCCACCGAGGCCGTCGACCAGCCCTGGCTCATGTTGGCGATCCGCTTCACCTCGCCGTTGCGGATGTACCAGATCTCACCGCCCGCGCCGCGCAGCTTGGTCACCCGCAGGCCGACCTCCAGCACCGTGCCGGTGGCCACCCCGGTGTCGATCTCGTCGCCGACGCCGTACTGGTCCTCCATGATCATGAAGACCCCGGAGAGGAAGTCGGTGACCAGGTTGCGGGCGCCGAAACCGATCGCCACACCGGCCACACCGGCGCTCGCCAGCAGCGGCGCCAGGTTCATCCCGAGCGCCGAGAGCACCATCAGCGCCGCCGTGCCGAGGATGGTGAACGACGCGACGCTGCGCAGCACCGAGCCGATCGCCTCCGCGCGCTGCTGGCGCCGCTCGGGGTTGACCACCCCGGTGTTGGCGAGCAGCCCGCCCAGCCGGCTCGGCTCCTCCTCCTCGCCCGGGCGGATCATCCGGGTGATGAGCTGGGTGATCACCTTGCGCACCATCGCCCGCAGCACCAGCGCCAGCACGATGATGAAGACGATCCGTATCCCGCTCGCCAGCCAGTCCTGCCAGTGCGAGTCGAACCAGCCGGCGGCCTGCCGGGTGCTGTCGGAGACCTCCTGCGCGCTCGTCGGGATTCTCAGGTCGGGCAACTCCGGGGCCGTGGGAGTGGGGGAGGGGGCGGGCGTCGAGGCCGGCGTCGCGACGGACGCGTCGGCGAGGAGGCCGGCGGCACCGGACCGGAACACGTGCGGGACCTTCCTGCTGGGGTCGTGGCACGGCCCGCCGGCACCGGGCACACGCCCCTGGCCTGCGGACCGTCCGCACTACCCTAACCGCCGCCCGGCCCGCACCCTGACACGCCGATCGGCCGTCCGGAGGGCGCGCGGATCCGCGCGAACGCCCTGTCCGCACTCCTGAGCGCCGCTGTTCGCACTGCTCCGACCGGCCCAGCGGTACCCCGCCGGGGCACCCGCGTGCAACCCGCGCTTCCCCCGGGCATACCGGGTATGACAGAAGCCACACCCGGAGTTCACGTCAGGTCCGTTACACAGGAGTGGTGGCGCCGTACGAAGGCGTAAGGCGACACTGGGGGAGATCACGCACCCGTTGCGCGATCCAACCGCTCGTCCCGGCGCGAGCCACGCGCCGCAGGCGTCCAAGGAGGCATCCGTGCCGCATGTCCTGGTCCTCAACGCGTCGTACGAGCCACTCGGCGTCGTATCGATGCGCCGCGCACTCATCCTCGTCCTCAACCACAAGGCGGTCAGCCTCGAGGACTCGGGTGTCACTCTGCACAGCGCCACCAGCGCCCTTCCGGCGCCGTCCGTCGTCCGACTGACCCGCTTCGTCCGGGTCCCGTTCTGCGGGCCCGTCCCGCTCACCCGCCGGGCGCTGTTCGCCCGCGACCACGGCCGTTGCGTCTACTGCGGGGCCGCCGCCACCAGCGTCGACCACGTCATCCCGCGCAGCCGGGGAGGCCAGCACCGGTGGGACAACGTGGTGGCGGCCTGCCGCCGCTGCAACCACACCAAGGCCGACCGCCACCTCACCGAACTCGGCTGGCGGATGAAGCGACCACCCGCGCCGCCCTCCGGCCTGGCCTGGCGGATCATCGGCACCGGCATCAAGGACCCGCGCTGGCGGCCCTACCTGGAGCCGTACGGCGGCGGTGACCAACTCCGCGCCCCGCAGTGGGGCGAGTACGAGCACCACGACCATACCGACACCGCCCACCCGGTGCCGCTCGGGCGGGCGCACTCCGCCCACCCGGCCCACCCCGCACCCGCCCGCCGCGGCGAGCAGCCAGAGCCGCTCTCCGCCTGATCCCGCACCACAAGGGCTTGCCCGTCATATCTCCCGGTACGCCTCATGGGCCGCCGCGCACCCCCTCGGTCGGGGAGCGCGGCGGCCCGCCGTCCGGAGCCGGTCAGGGCTTCTCCTGCGACCTCGCGGGGGTGCCGCCGGGGTTCGGTGTAGGGGCGGCCGGGGTGCCCGAGGGCGTCGGCACGGCCGGCGGCGCGCTCGGCCCCGGTCCGGCGGCCTGGCCGCCCGACTGCGTGCCACCGCCCGGCGTGCCCGCCGGGGTCCCGCCGGGCGTCCCGGCCGGGGGCTGCGCCGGCGGCGTCGCCGTCCCGGCCGCCGGGGTGGCGGCGTACAGCTCGACGCCCCAGAGCGAGTAGCCGTACTTGGTGGCCCGGGCCACGCCCTGCATCCGCAGGAACTTCGCGCCCGGCGCGTCGAACCGCACCGTCTCGTTGCCGCCCGCGCCGTTCTCCACCGTCGCGACGGTGGTCCAGGAACGGCCGTCCGCCGAGGTCTGGATCCGGTACGACGAGGCGTACGCGGCCTGCCAGTGCAGCACCGCCGAGCCCAGGTGGGTGGCCTCCGGCAGCTCCAGCTGGACCCAGGCGTCGTCGGCCGCCGGGGAGGACCAGCGGCTCTTCGGGTCCTGGTCGGCGACCGCCGAGGCCGGGAAGCCCGGCGTCTCGTCGGCCGAGGAGGTGGCCTGCGCGGTGATCGCCAGGTCGGGCCCGCCGGTCGGCGGCACCACGTGCACCTGGAGCACCTGGCGCACGGTGGTCGGCCCGGCCGCGAACACCACCGGCACCTGGTACGTCCCGGACGGCGTCTCCGGTCCGGCGGTGACCAGCAGCGGCACCCCGACCCGGCCGCCGCGCGGCACGCTCACCCCGGTCACCGGCGCCACGGTCAGCCCCTTGGCGACCGCCGGCACCTCGGTGCGCAGCTCCCCGGTGACGCCCTCCGGCCGCCCGGCCTCGACGATCGCCCGGGCCTGCGCCGGCGCGGCCTCCCCGATCACCGCGTCCACCGAGGGGTCGGCCAGGCTCAGCCGGGCCGCCGGGGCGTCCGCGTACCAGGGGATCACCTGGTTGACCACGGGGGGCTCCCCGCCCGGCTTCCAGGCCAGCCGGAACGCGTCGGCGGGCAGGCCGCCGGCCGACAGCTCGTTCCAGCCCGGCTGCACGGTGCCGATCTCCGCCCAGGAGCCGTCCTGGTGCCGCACCGAGACGGTGGCCGAGGCCCGTACGCCCGGATCGGTCAGGACCGTGAGGCGGTCCAGCGGCCGGGCGGCGCCCAGCTCGACGGTGAGCGGCTCGTCCGAGGCGGTCGGCGCGGTGGCCGCCCGGTAGGCGGTGTCCGGGTTGCCGTCCAGCACCGCGGCGGCCGAGGAGCCGGGCAGCGCGGCCGGGCCGCCGGAGACGCTGGCCGGCAGCTCGTCCGGCGCGGTCACCGAGAACTCGCGCACCGCGACCGCGGTCTTCTGCGCGGCCGTGGCCCGCAGCCGGACCGCCCGGACGACCGTCCCGGCGGGCAGCTGCGCGGAGACCGACTTCTGGTTCTTCACCGTGGCCAGCCGCTTCCAGCCGCCCTCGCCGGTGGAGTACTCCAGCACGCCCTCGCGGATGTAGTCGTCGAGCGCGCTCTGGCCGTCCGGGCCGGTGCCCCAGGAGCCCATCAGCACGGTCACACTGCCGACCGGGCGCCCGTCGCCGAGCTCCAGGCCGACCGAGTCGCCCGCCTGCGGCGGCGCCGAGCTCCAGTAGAAGGTGTCGGCGACGCCGTCGGCCATCAGCGCCGGCAGGTGGTCGTGCGCGGTGCCCATCGTGGTGGTCGGGGTGATGCCGCCGCCCTGCACACCGGCCCAGGTGTCGGCGGCCCGCAGCGCCCGCTCCAGGAACGGGCCGAGCACGCCCGCGCCGACCGTCGCCGGGCTCTGGCCGAGCTGCTCGCGCAGCTTGTTCAGCTCCACCCGGGCCTTCCAGGCGGCCCCGCCGTCCCCGCCGCGCTGCGCCAGCAGCATGTCCAGGGCGGCCTTCCCGCCGAGCCCGTAGTCGCGCAGCGGCGCCAGCCAGGGCGCCGCCTCCGCGGCCAGCCCGGCGGTCGCCGGGGCGGCGGCCAGGGCCTGCTGGGCCCCCGCCATCGCGGTGAACGCCTCCCGCAGCGGGGCGGCCGCCTCGATCAGCTTCGCCAGGTCGGGCGCGGCGCCCGAGGTCGGCTCGGCGGTCGCCCAGAAGCGGTCCAGCAGCGGCAGCAGATAGCCGGACTCCTGCTTGGCCAGCGGCGAGGACACGCTGTTGCCAGCCAGCGCGGTGACCGCCGGCAGGGTCTCCCCGGTGGGCGTCGCCGTCGCGCCGGTCGGGCCGGCCAGCGAGCGCAGCGCCGCCCGCCAGGAGTCCTCCGGCTTGTAGCCGCCCGGGTTCCAGGCGAAGTCCCCGGCCGTGGCGAGCGCGATCCGGGAGGCGACCGGCTGCTGCATCGCGCCGGTCAGCATGACGGCCGAACGCGTCGCCACCTCGTTGTCGCGGCCGGTGTAGGCGCCCAGGAAGAGCCGGTCCGGGGTGGCGTCGTTGACCGGGTAGTTGTCCATGGTGACCAGCGGGTGCCGGTAGAGGTCCGCGGTGTCGCCGACCTGGGTGCCGGTGATCCGCTCCGGGATCACCCCGACCCCGCTCCAGGCCACCTGCACGGCCGGCGGCAGCGCGGCGGCCAGTGCCGTCCGGTACGGGGTGGCGCCCTGCTGGTGGTACTCGGTGGGGACGACCGACAGCGGCGCCAGGCCCGGGTTCCTCGCGACCAGCCGGTCCTGCACCTTGGCCGCCAGCTCGGCCTGCGCCTTGGCGGCGGCGGCCGGGCCGGTGCCGTACTTGGCCCGGTCGTCGGAGCAGTGCCACTCGTCGTAGGAGACGTCCAGGAACTGCAGCTGGAACGCGGTGAAGCCGAGCCTGCGCAGCCCGTCGAGCTTGGTGACCAGGGCGTCCGCGTCCTTGCCCGAGCTGTAGCAGAACGACTGGCCGGGGTCGATCGCGTAGCCGAGCGTGACGTGGTTGCGCCCGGCCCGGGCGGCCAGCGCGCGCAGGTCGTCGGCCTTCGCCTCCGGGTAGGCGTCCCGCCAGCGGGCCGTGCGGTACGGGTCGTCGCCCGGGGCGTAGAGGTAGAGGTTCTGCTTGGAGCGGCCGAGGAAGTCCAGCTGGTCCAGCCGCTGCTGCTGGGTCCACGGGGTGCCGTAGAACGCCTCGGCGGTGCCGCGCACCGGGGCGCCGGACGGCCAGTCGCGCAGGGCGATCCCGGGCAGGCCGAGGCCCGCCGCGCCCGGCCCCTGGCCCTGCTCGGCCGGGACGGCGGCCAGCAGCTGGCGCAGCGACTGGGCCGCGTAGAAGGTGCCGGCCGCGTCGGCGCCGGCCAGCACGACCGCGCCGTAGCTGCCGCCGCCGGCCACCGGCAGCTGACCGGCCGCCAGGACGTAGCCGCCGGCGGGCATGCCGGCCGTGCCCGGGGCCGCGGTGTCCTTGCCGCCGGCCGCGACGGCCAGCTCGCGCAGGACCCGGTCGGTCGCGCCGCCCGCGCCCTCGGCGGGGCCGCCGACGTAGACCACCAGCGAGCCGGCGACCGGCGCGGGGGGCTCCGACAGCGGGTTCACGGTGGCCGCCCCGGCGATGCCGAGGACCTCGTGCACCGCGGCGACCGCGCCGTGGTCCGCCTTCGGCGCGACGACCAGGGTGACGGTGCCCGGCACCGTGACCGGCTTGCCGGCCACGGTCCGCTCCTGCGGGCGGGGGAAGACCTGTGGGTCGCTCACACTGCCGAGCGGGGTCTGCGGGGCGCCGTTCGCGGTGCTCACCACGTCCGGCCCGGGCGTGAACCCGGGCGTCCGCGCGTACGCGGCCGGGCCGCTCACCAGCAGTCCGCCGACCACGGCCGCCGCCGACAGGGTGGCCGCCACCTGGAGGGTGCGCCGGCTCGGCGCCCCGGGCCGGGCGGCCAGCTCGCGCTCGGTCCGGACGGAGCGCAGCAGCGGTTCGGTGCCCTTGAGGTCCGCGATCAGCCGGTCCGCCGTGCGCGGCGCGAGCTGACGGCAGGTCCGCGCCGTGGCCCGCCGCGCCGCGAGGGCCGCCGGGTGCTGGAGCACCTCGCGCAGCGCCGGACTGTGCTCCAGCTGCTGGCGGAACCGCCGGCCGGCCACCTCGGACACTCGGGCTTGCACAGGAGCCTCCTCGCCAGGCCGGAACCACATCGCGGCACAGCCCACCAGCTACGTTTCCCGGTGTCAACGCCGTCGACGGGTATGCCGATATTGTCCGATTTGACCAGGACTTAAGGCTCCCTTCATGCGCCCGTCCCGGCTCCGGAACGCCCCGCTCCCGCCCCTCCCACCCCATCGGCCGTGTGTGTCGCGCCGGGTCACCGGGCCGTCATCCGGGTAGGACTGTGGCTGTCCTGACTGGGCGTTGCCGAGACATCGCAGGAGCCGCGAGTGGCCGCTTATCTCGACCGTGACGGAGCCGACGGACCGGACGTGCCGGTGCAGGACGCGCCGCCGCCCCCGCCCGAGCTGGTGGCACTGGCGCAGGCCCACGGAGTGGACACCCGCAACGGCCCCGGGGGCGTGCCGGCCGGCGCCCGCACGCTGGTCGCCGTCCTCGCCGCGCTCGGCGTGGACGCGGCCACCCCCGACGCCGCCCGCGCGGCGCTCGCCCGGCACCGGGCCGACCAGCGCGCCCGGCTGCTGCCCCCGACCGTCGTGGCCCGGGCCGGCCGCCGCACCGCGCTCGACCTCCCCGCCGACACCCGGCTCGCCGTCGCCCTGGAGCAGGGCGGCCGCTGGGAGCTCCCGCGCGGCCACGCCCACTGGCTGCCCGACGACCTCCCGCCCGGCCGGCACACCCTGCACGCCGAGCTCCCCGGCCGCACCGCCGCCACCGCCCACCTGATCGTCGCCCCCGCCCGCCTGCCCGCCCTCCCCGGCCGCGGCTGGGGCTTCCTCACCCAGCTCTACTCCGTCCTCTCCGACCGCTCCTGGGGCATGGGCGACCTCGCCGACCTCGCCGACCTCGCCACCTGGGCGGGCTCGCTGGGCGCCGGATTCCTCCAGATCAACCCGCTGCACGCCGCCCTGCCCGCCGTCCCCTCCGACCCGTCCCCCTACCGCCCCTCCTCCCGCCGCTTCGCCGACCCCGTCCACCTGCGGGTCGAGGAGGTCCCCGAGTACGCCTACCTGACCGGCGGGCCCCGCGCCGAGGCGGACGCGCTGCTGGTCCGCGCCGCCCGGCTGCGCGCCGAGGTGCTGGAGCACGACGGCCTCATCGACCGCGACGAGGTCTGGGCCCTCAAGCGCCGCGCCCTGGAGCTGCTGCACGCCGAGCACCGGCGGCACGCGGCCCGGCACGGCGCCGTCCGCACCGCCGCGTTCGAGGCCTACCGGGCCCGTGAGGGCGAGTGGCTGGAGCGGTACGCGGTGTGGAACGCCCTCGCCGAGCGCCACGGCGCCGACCACCACCGCTGGCCGAAGGGCCTGCGCCGCCCCGACTCCCCGCACGTGCGGCACGAGGCCGCCGAGCTCGCCGACCGGGTCGACCTCCACCGCTGGCTGGCCTGGCAGACCGACCGCCAGCTCGGCCGCGCCCAGCAGGCCGCCCGCACCGCCGGGATGCCGGTCGGCCTGGTGCACGACCTCGCGGTCGGCGTCCACCCGGACGGCGCCGACGCCTGGGCGCTCCAGGACGTGCTCGCCGCCGGAATCTCGGTCGGCGCGCCCCCGGACGCCTTCAACGCGCACGGCCAGGACTGGGGCCTGCCGCCCTGGCGCCCGGACGCGCTGGCCGCCGCCGGCTACGCGCCCTTCGCCGAGCTGATCCGCTCCGCCGCCCGGCACGCCGGCGCGCTGCGGATCGACCACGTGATGGGCCTGTTCCGGCTCTGGTGGGTGCCGGCCGGGCACGCCCCGACCGAGGGCGTGTACGTCCGCTACGACGCGGAGGCGATGCTCGCCGTGCTCGCCCTGGAGGCGCACCGGGCCGGCGCCGCGGTGGTCGGCGAGGACCTCGGCACCGTCGAGCCCGGGGTCCGCGAGGAGCTGGCGGCGCGCGGGGTGCTCGGCACCTCGGTGCTCTGGTTCGAGCGGGACTGGCAGGCCGGCGGCGGGATCCTGCCGCCGGAGCGGTGGCGGGCGGGCAGCCTCGCCACCCTGACCACCCACGACCTGCCGTCCACCGCCGCCCGGCTCTCCGGCGAGCACGTGGAGCTGCGCCACCGGCTGGGCCTGCTGGCCCGCCCGCTGGGCGAGGAGCAGGCGCAGGCCGCCGCCGAGCTGGCCGACTGGCGCGCCGAGCTGGTCCGGCTGGGCCTGCTGGGCGCGGACGAGCCGCTGTCGGCCGTCGCGCTGCACCGCTTCCTGGCCGCCACCCCGGCCGGGCTGGTCGGCGTCTGGCTGCCGGACGTGGTCGGCGACCCGCGTCCGCAGAACCTCCCCGGCACCTGGGACCAGTACCCGAACTGGCGCCTGCCGATCGCCGACGGCTCGGGCACGCCGGTCACCCTGGACACCCTGGCCGCGGCCCCGGACGTCCGCACCCTCGCCGAGCTGCTGCGCTCCGTGGGCGTCCGGCCGGGCACCGCCGCCGGGCCCGCTCCCGAAAGGCCGACCCCGCCGAGCGGCCCGGCGTAAGTGACGGGTAAGTTGGCACCGTGGACAAGAGGAACGCTTTGCGAGCCGGCGCGGTCACCGCAACGGTCACGCTGATGATGCTGCTGTCGTCGCCCGCCATGGCCCTCACCCGGGACGACGGCGACGACCCGGGTAGCGGCCTGAGCGTCGCCGAGACCCTCGGTCTGTACGTGCTGCTCCCGATCGCGCTCTTCGTGATCATCGGCGGCCTGGCCGCGCTGCCGCTCGGCGGCGGCAAGGACAAGAAGAAGAAGTAGTCGAGGCGCTTCTTCCTCCACCCACGAAGCCCAGCGTCAGACCCCGAGGGGGCGCCCGCCCCCGTGCCGCGGCCCCCCCGGCCGACCCCCCCCCCACCGCCCACCCCCACGAGGGGGGGGGCGCCGGAGAGCCGCGGCGCGGCCCCGAGCGGGGGC